>JAHDBX010000092.1 GCA_020630145.1 Gammaproteobacteria bacterium
CCTTTAGGGCAAGTTGTGAGGGCTGTTTGATGAACAGGATGTTCGAATGCCGTGTAGGCCATGGATGGCCGAGAGCGGCGCTTTGGTTCGTTTCTTTGTCAGTACAAAGAAATGAACTCGCCCGTCAGTGCGAGAACTGACCAGCATAAGCTAAACAACAAACATGGATTCCTGCCTCCGCAGGAATGACAAAATAGAGAAAAACTGCGAAATAAAAAAGAATCGTCACTCCCGTGGATACGGGAGTCTATATCAAAATGGATCCCCGCCTGCGCGGGGACACGGCGCACTACGCGCGCCTAATTACCGGCCCTTAATAATCCAGCCAAATCATGCTTCTTAAGCTCCGCAATAATACGCCGACGTATTTGCGTACTCTCATCCATGACCAGCACCTCTTCAAGCAAAATATCTGCACTTTCCTTACTGATATTACGTACCACACGCTTAACTCGGCCAAGTGCACCTACACTCATGCTTAAACTATCCAAGCCCATCGCCAATAATAAAATAGCGCCCATTGGGTCGGCAGCAAACTCACCGCAAATACCCACATGCAAATCATGCTTTCTGGCCTCATCAACAATTTGCTTCATTACACGAACCATTGCCGGACTAAAGGAATCAAACAAACGGCTTACGCGTTCATTATTACGGTCAACCGCTAACATATACTGTGTTAAGTCATTAGAGCCTATAGAAACAAAATCAATATACGGTGCAAAACTGCCAATTAATAATACGGCAGCAGGCACTTCTATCATCACACCGAGTTTAGGCCTAACAACATCAAAGCCTTCTTCTTGCAACTCTTCTACCACTTGATCTAGCAGGGCTGAAGACTGCTTTACTTCTTGTATATTGCTGACCATCGGCAGCATTATTTCTAGGTTATTAAAACCAATATTCGCACGCACCATGGCACGCAGTTGGGTAGAGAATATTTCGGGGTGATCTAATGTTAAACGTATGCCTCGCCAACCTAAGAAAGGGTTGCTCTCTTCAAAAGAAAAGTAATCCAGCGCCTTGTCGCCGCCCACATCTAAGGTACGTAGTATCACCGGGCGCGGGTGCATACTTTCTAACAAGCCACGATAAACATTTAGTTGATCGGTTTCACTTGGGAATTGTTGGCGCATTTGAAACATCACTTCGGTACGGTATAAACCGATGCCTTCTGCACCACTAATAATTAAAGGACTAACATCCGACAATAAACCTGTATTGGCAAACAAGGTAACACGGTAGTTATCGGTTGTTTCGGCGGGCAAGTGCGCAATTTCTTTTAGTTCTTCAGCAAGTTGCTGTTCTTCTAAAATTAGGGCTTCGATATGTACGCGTACTTCGTTATCTGGCTCAACAATCACTTGGCCTTCGTAGCCATCAATAATAATATCGAGACCGTCTATACGCGACACCGGCAAATCAACCACACCCATTGAACATGGAATTTGCATCGCTCGGGCGAGTATGGCCACATGTGAAGCGGTAGACCCGTGCACGGATATAATACCTTTCAAACGCCCAACAGGTACTTCACCTAACTGCGTCGCGGTAATTTCTTCACCAATTAAAATACCGTTTTCTGGAAACTGCCACTGGTTTTTATCTGTCTTTTGCGACTGCAATTTCATAATGACGCGACGACCTAAGTCACGAATATCATCTGCTCGCTCGCGCAAATAAGGGTCGCTCATTTCGCGGAATATTTGTGTATGATCCTGAATGGTTTGTCGCAAGGAACCCGCGGCCCAGTTGCCACCTTCTATGCGCTTGATCGTATCATCGAGCAATGAACCACTTGATAGCATCAATGCATAAGCATCAAAAACGGCGTGTTCTTCACTTGGCAAAATCTCACCCATTTGGATACTAAGATTTTGCATTTCTTCTTTTACTTGATTGACAGCGCCATGAAAGATTTCAATTTCGCGTTCAACATTTTTAATTTTTCTATCAGGAACGGAGTCCAAGTCGGCATGCTGATAGACAACCACGGCGGTACCACTCACTAGACCCGGTGAACCCGGCAAACCGTAGTAGGTTTTATTTAAAATTTCACCACGCTGCATACGCGCAATATCGCCACTTAAGCCAGCTTGGTTAATAGCGCCAGCTAGTTGCGCAGCAAGGGTGATTAAAAACGAAACGGTATCGTCTTGGTAACGTTCACTTTCGAGTTGCTGTACAACTAAAACACCCACTACTTCGCCGTAGTGGATAATAGGCACACCTAAAAAAGCATGAAACTCTTCTTCGTCAGCTTCGGTAAATAATTTGTAGCGCGCATGCTTATGTGCATCGGCTAAATTGACTGGCTCACCTCGTTGCGCCACTAAACCAACCAGACCTTCATCAAGGTTTAAGCGTATTACGCCCACGGCTGTTTGGTTCAAGCCTTCTGTAGCGAGCAATACTAGTTGCTCACTAACCGGGTCAACGAGATACACTGAACAAACATTCGCGTTGATTGCTTCAAACACACCGTTCACGAGTGAGCGCATCGCCTCTTCTAAATTTGGCGACGCATTAACGTCTTGCACGATGGCGCGTAATGAATCAAGTATCATAATTTTATTATGCTTTAGGCCAAAAAGGTTTTAGTTCGTCTAAAGCTTTGCGGTACACATCTTGTTTAAAGTAAATAATATCTTCTGCGGCTTGTTCTGCATCTATCCAGCCCCACGATTCGAATTCTGGCTCATCTGTCATATTTAAATTAATAACAGACGTATCAGCTTGCAACTGCAATAAAAACCAAATTTGCTTTTGGCCTATGCAGTGGCCATCTTTTTTAACTAATTGCTCTGGCAAGTCGTAATAAAACCACTCTTTAGTTTGACCTAAAATTGACACGTGCTTAGGTAGCATGCCGGTTTCTTCCGCAAGTTCGCGGTACATGCCATCTTCTGCTGTTTCACCCTCGCGTAAGCCGCCTTGGGGGAACTGCCATGCACCCTGACCGCACCGCTTAAACCACATAGCTTGTCCTGAAGCATTGGCTATAACGATAGCAACATTAGCGCGATATCCGTTCTGATCAATCATAATTAAACTTAATAGCTAAAATGTTTATAAAATCGTAAACTATACGCATTGTTTCAAACCCTACAACGAACTACAAGTCGATTACTCCATTTATGTCTGAATTCAGCACTATTGACCTCGCAATATTTGACCTTGATAACACCTTAATAGCTGGCGACAGTGACTATGCATGGGGAGATTTCCTAGTTGCTAAAGGCATAGTCGACAAAGATTACTATGCCAAGCAAAATGCACAGTTTTATGACGATTACCAACACGGAAAGCTTAATATTGCTGACTTTTTACGTTTTTCTTTGCGCCCTTTGGCCGATAACAATATAGAGCAGTTAAACGAGTGGCGTGGTGAATTTTTAAACACGGTTATTGAACCCATGATGCTACCAGCAGCTGAGGAATTAGTTGAGAAACACCGGCATGCAGGCCATGAGTTGCTTATTATTACCGCAACCAATACTTTTATCACTCAACCGATTGCTGAACGCTTAGGCATTAAATATTTAATTGGCACTGAACCTGAACGCATTAACGGCCGATATACAGGTGAGGTTTACGGAATACCGTCTTTTCAGGAAGGAAAAATTAAGCGACTAGACAGTTGGTTAAAAAAACAACAATTTAATATAAACCAGAGCTGGTTTTACAGTGATTCGCATAATGACTTACCTTTGCTACGTAAAGTTGACACACCTGTGGCGGTAGATCCGGATAATAAATTACGGGAATATGCACAATCACAGCACTGGGATATAATAAGTCTAAGGACAAAAAACGATCAATAATTATGCCTTCTAAAACCGAGTTATTATTCAGCCAAATTTTAAATACTTTTGATAAACAGCTTGATGCTTTATTAAAAGAAAATATTAAACTCACTTTAGCCGATATTCGGGCCAAAATTTCGACATCAGCTGACCTTGCGCAGAATGAGCAGTTATCGTCAGCTAGTATTGCTATCAAAGAGCAATCTAAACCATTAATTGATAATTATAAAAACCAAGTACGCAATACCTTAATTGGTAAACTCGATATTCATGAAGACAATGACCTGTCACAAAGCCTATCCTTAGTTGATGACAGTGCGCTTAACGAATCCATACAGCTACACGAGCTAACCAATGGCTTATTCGAGAGCTTGCAGTCTGAACTGCGCGCACTTAAGCGTGGTATTGTGCGTTTAAGCCATAGTTTTCAATACGAACCTGAACCTCAAGGTTTTGAGCCTCGCACACTATTCGACGTTTTACAAAAACTGCTCGTCGAAAAAAATATTGATATTGAGTTTAGAAAATTATTCTTTGACAACTTCAATATGCTTTGCAAAAAAAACTTGCAAACTATCTATGCCAAAATACTCTTTATTCTCGAAGAAGGCGAAGTATTATCCGAGTTTGAAAACCCAACATCAAAGTCATTTGACTTAGGCCGTAGCTACAAAGGTCAAAAAGGTACACAACCCGGGTCTGCGGTTGTTGCCGAAGCTATTTCGCCAGAACTCGAATTACTTGATGCCACTATACATAAAGAATTAAAAGAACAACATAGTAATTCGGCATCAGACACTTCTCAAGCCACGCCTATCGGTGAGCTACAAGGTAGCGCTTTAGCTACCAATACTGACAAAGTTATATCCAAACTTCTTTACCAATATATAGCTAGCAGCAAACCAGAAAGCGGCGAAGAAACTTTGTCTGGCACGCAAGAAGTAACAGACGACAAGTTAATTCATTACCTATCCAGCTTTCAAAAAAATATTGAAGAGATGGATCAAACTGATCCGTTTGTAAAACAAGAAAACTTACACTCTCAAGTTAGCCAGGTTATAGAAGGCAAAGGCCTGCAAACATCACAGTTAAATATTATTAATTTGATCCAAAAACTATTTGATGTAATTGCTGAAGATGTTAATTTTGATGTAATTGTTACCAATGAAATATCACGCCTGCAAATACCTTATTTAAAAGTCGCTTTATTAGATATTAATATATTAAATGATGCCTCTCACTCGGCACGCCAAGTACTGAATGCTATTGCTGATATTGGCTTACAAGTTGATGATGAACAAGATCCTAATTTTCTTTGGATAAAGAACATTATTAATTTTATTCTAACCAGCTTTGACAATGATGTGCAAATATTCGACAAAGTTCTGGTTAAGTTGCACTCTGAAAAAACCAAGCTTGAATCAGAAGCAAATGAGCGCGCGCAAAAATATAGGTCTAAAGCAGAAAAAGAAGCCCGTACACGTTTCTTAAAGAAAAGAGTACTCGACCAACTACACAAGTTCATTGCTAACAAGCAATTACCTAAACAAATGTATGAGTTAGTACTGAAAGGTTTTGCCCCCTTGTTTTTGCGTATTTATGTTCGCCATGGTGAAGACAGCCCTGAATGGAAAAATGCCATAGACCTGTTTAGAAAAATTATTGAAAGTGTACAGCCCCGTGACTCTATAGCAGAAATAAACAAAATTGTTCAACATGCCCCTGAGTTAATTAGCGAAGCTAAAAAACTACTAGGCGAGTTTCTAAAACGCGACGCAGAAAAAGACTTACTCAATGGTTTAAAACACTTATATAAACAGCGGGCAGAGGAGCTTAGGCGGCGCAAGACTGAACTCGCTTCAGCTCAAAAACTTGATAAAGATCCTTTAGACTATAAAAACTTTGATGGCGAAATAACACTCGAACATGAAGAAAGCGCTAACGATAGCATATCAGCGCTTGTTAAGGCCTTACCTGAAAAACTAAAAGAAGGCGTTATGTGCGAGGTATACCTAGGCAAGCAGCTTGGTACTCGCCGTATGAAAGTGCTCTCTATCATTAAAGAGTCAGCTCAAATTATTTTTGTTGATGGCACAGGTAGTGAAACCCGTATCAAAGACATGAAAGACTTTTTAGATGAACTGGATTGTGAGCGTTCACATATTATTGAACAAGATAATTTATTTGATAAAGCCTTAGCAACCGTGCTTATGAATATGGAAATGGCAAAAAGCTAACTCTATACTGCTAAACCCTGCTGATTTGAAAATCATTTATTTGACATATAAAATGTGAACACCTAAGCTTAGAGCATCCATAATTGAAACTTTCGCTAGGTTTTTTATGGGGAGCTGACAGTGAAAGCTGTTTCACTGTCAGCGTCATATAGCCTACCTCGCCCAGATTCTACTGGAGGAAAAAATCCTACGAGGCAAACTATACATGTAAATAATCCACATACTTAAATTGATGCATCATAATTAAAACTTTCGCTAGGTTTTCTTATCAACGATGCAAGCTATTTAAACCACGTATTTTATTTACCCCAAACTTTTCTATACTCTCTTCTGTACTTATTGTTTGGATCAAAGATGTTTTGCTTGCCACCGTCTAAACCAATGTTAGAACGTGTAACAACATGCAATGGCGATAAGTAACCTGACCATGGCGCACCATTTATTGCACGATTCAATTCATCAATTAACTGCCAACCCTGTAGATTCAAAGGTTCTGCTACTGTAATCGCTTGGTATTGATCAGAACGAATACGCATATATGCTGAACGTGAACCATCACCCGCTGCTACCGCTCTTGGGAAGTCTGTACCTTTAAGTCCCGCTACCGCTAATGCAGGGCCCATAAAATCAAAGTAGATATCATTAATCGCTAATGAGTGTGTCCATTTTTTACCGTACTTTTGCAATAGCGAGGTTGTTAACGGCACCATACGTGATGAGGTTTCAGCAATAGGTGTATCAACATACTCTAATACCGTACCACCTA
>JAHDBX010000093.1 GCA_020630145.1 Gammaproteobacteria bacterium
CCTTTCGATAGAGCAGATAATACTGTACAAACAAATAAGTACTGATTACCAAAACGAAAGCCGTTGCCTAAAATAATCCATAGATAAACGACTAAACCTGGCACGCCTGCTTCTCTACCTAAAATTAAACCTAGTGTAATAACTAAGGTATCAGCAAACATATTTAGATAGATACGGAAAGATGATAAAACTTGGTATCGATAAACGGTACAAAAAGACAGCAGTGATATTACAAAATATATTGCCAATACAACCGTAATTTCAAAGGTCTCTAGAGAAACTTCCTTATATATATTCAAGCAAACAAAATATACTAGAAAAAATGAAACAATAAATATACGTAGTACACCCTGCTCCCACTCATGTGCCGCAGCAGAATACTTAGGAGCAAGCATTTGTTTTTTTAACTTCGTAAGATCCATTTACTTCGTTCTTTTTTAATAACTAATTGCTTATACTGACTCATCTGGGTATTGCTCAGCTACTGCAACAATATTATCAATATCCATGATAAACGCTTCTACACAGCTAGGGTCAAAATGCTTACCTGACTGAGATCTAATATGGTCAATTGCCGTTTTAACATTCCAAGCATCCTTATATGGGCGCTTTGAGCATAATGCATCAAAGACATCTGCAACCATAACAATACGAGCAGACAGAGGAATATCTTCATTACGCAACTGATGAGGGTAGCCTGAACCATCCCATTTTTCATGATGCGCCAATGCTATTTCGGCCCCCATTTGTAAATATTTAGAGGGGCTATCTTTTAGTATTTCATGACCAATAAGCGTATGCTGCTGCATCACTTCCATTTCATTGTCATCTAATTTCCCGGGCTTAAGTAATACCGTATCAGATATACCAATTTTACCAATATCGTGCATTGGGGCAGCAATCTCAATATCATGACATTCCTCGTCGGACAAGCCTAAACTCTTTGCTATTAAAGCGGAAATTTTTGCCATACGAACAACGTGCATACCGGTTTCTTGATCACGGTACTCCCCCGCTTTGGCTAGCCTCATTAGGGTTTCATATTCACGTTGGCGTATTTCTTCGGTAGCTTTATGCACCTGATCTTCTAGATGAGCTTTACGGTGTTTAATTTGGTTTTGTTGGCGACTCAGCTTAAGCAAGTTCTGGCAGCGAACTTTACATTCATAATTATCCAAGGGCCGTGTCAAAAAGTCTGTAGCACCTGCATCTAGCACTTTATACCTAACATCAACCTCTTCACAAATAGTAACAATAATTAATGGAATGTCTTCGCAATCAGATATACGTCGAAAATGCCTAATAAAATCGATTCCATCCATTTGTGGCATACGGTAATCACTAATCACCAATGCAGGCTTGCGTACTTCTGCGGCTTGTAGTGCTTTATACGGGTCTGTAAACGCATGCACAGCTAACGTTTTATCCATATTAAGCAAAATTTGTGTTAGTAGTTTAAGACCTGTTGGCTGATCATCAAGGATTAATACATAGTCTTCTTTACGTGCATGAGCTTTATAATTTTTATTACTAAGAGCGCTCAGCTCACGAATAGACTCAGCATAGGTCCCAGTATCTTCAAATATATTTTCATCTGAAAAACCGGCGGAAAGTAAGTCATCTTTTGTCATTTCTCAATGATCTCTCAATTGTCGTATTATATTTACCTTATTGATTACATTCCTTATATATCAATTACTTAGAGTTTACCCCTAAGAAAGCGCTTTTACAAATCATTCTAAGCTATTATTATTTCAAAACGGTGGCATTCCCCCACCCATTTTGCTCATTAACTGCTGCATGCCCTTGCCTTTCATCTTTTTCATCATTTTACCCATCTGCTTATGCTGCTTTAGTAAACGATTTATATCTTGAATAGATGTTCCAGAACCACTGGCTATGCGCCGTTTACGAGAGCCATTCAGCACAACTTCTGGCCTTTTACGCTCAGCAGGTGTCATTGAATCAATCACCGCAATCATACGAGTAAATTGCTTTTCATCAACATTCTGTGGCATTGCATTCTTATTCATGCCCGGCATATTAGGCAATTTATCCATTAATGCACCAATACCGCCCATTTTTTGCATGGTTTTAAGCTGTTCTCGCAGGTCCATCAAGTCTAAACCACGGCCTTTTTGTATTTTTTTGGCGAGTTTTTCTGATTCAGCAACATCAAAGTTTTGCTGAGCCTCCTCCACCAAACTAACAACATCACCCTTACCTAAAATTCTTGATGCAATGCGCTCAGGGTAAAACGGCGTTAAAGCATCGGCTTTTTCACCCACACCAATAAATTTAATCGGTTTACCGGTTATATAATTAACCGATAGCGCCGCTCCACCACGTGCATCGCCATCTACCTTTGTCAGTACAACACCGGTTAAATCTAAAGCATCATTAAACGCTTTCGCTGTATTAGCAGCATCTTGCCCCGTCATACTATCGACCACAAACAAGGTCTCAGCTGGCTGCAAGGACTGATGCACAGCGCTTATTTCCTGCATCATGTCGCTATCTACATGTAAGCGACCTGCGGTATCGACAATTAATACATCAGACATGGATGTGCTTGCCGCTTTTAACGCCTTTTCGGCGATTTTTACTGGTTTTTGTTCACCTTCGGCATCAAAAAAAGCGGTGTCCATTTTTTCTGCCAAGCTTTGTAACTGTTGAATCGCTGCTGGGCGGTACACATCACAACTCGCTAGTAATACCTTTTTCTTATGCTGTTCTTTTAAATATTTGGCTAATTTTGCAGCGGTAGTCGTTTTACCCGCCCCCTGCAAGCCTGCCAATAAAATAACAACCGGCGGCTTTTGCTGTAGGTTTAATTCCCGGTTTTCCTGCCCCATCAAGTCAATCAAAGCATCATTAACAACCTTAATGAAGGCTTGACCAGGCGAAATACTCTTAATAACCTGCGTTCCCTCAGCACGTTCCTTTACATCTGTAATAAAAGCACGCACCACAGGTAAGGCAACATCGGCCTCAAGCAAAGCCATACGAACTTCGCGTAAAGACGCTTGCATATTTTCTTCGGTAAGCCTGCCAATACCGCGTAAAGATTCAGAAACTCGAGTTAAACGACTACTCAGACCAGTAAACATAAGGACCTATTACAATAATTTTTTCAAAGGTGTATTTTGCCATAATTTAGCCATAGGCTTAGAGTTTTTAATCATGCCTATTATGTTAATATGCAATATTATCGATATTACCTAATACACCATGAATGCCTTTTTATTAGCCTTTAGCATCGTAACGTTCTTAAGTGTTTGCTTATTTTTATTGCTATTTAGCATTTATAACTTAAAACAAAAAGGCAGTGACAATAATCGTTTGTTAGTAGGCGCGGGCAACTTAGTACCCGGGTTTATTGCTTGTTTTCTACAGGTTGTATTACTGATAGGCCTACTATGGGATAAGCAAGGGCATTTAAACTTGGGGTTAAGCAATGCCTTACTGTTATGCGCATTTATCATTACACTACTTTGCCTAGTTATCTGTCTGTTTATCCCGATTGCTCAACTATTGGCTGTATTTTTACCTATCAATGCTATAGCCGTTATTGTTAGCGTCGCTTTGCCAAGTAAACAGATTGCCACATTATTACCATCAGCATCACTACAAACACATATATTATTATCAATATGTGCCTATAGCATTTTAGCTTTTGCCTCAATGATTGCCATTTTATTTGCATGCAAAGATTGGCAAGTCAAAAACCATCATTTTGGCATTTTATGGCAAACATTGCCCTCATTACAAAGCCTTGAAAAACTGCTGTTTCAATTACTCACTTTAGGCTTTGCACTGCTTACTATCGGCATTTTAATTGGCTTTATGGATGTAGAAAAATGGTTCACACATAAAATCATTTTTTCAGTTATAGCGTGGTTAGTATTTGCATGTCTATTAATAGGTCGCTTTTTCTGGGGTTGGCGAGGCCAAAAAGCGATTAAACTTACCCTAACCGGCATGGTATTCCTCCTATTGGCCTTTTTTGGCTCTAAATTTGTTCTTGAAATTCTACTGACAAGTCATTAATTGAGCTGAAATCCTGTTTTTTTTGCGCTAAACTAGTCGCCCATAAACTACTAGGACGTCTTGCTTGGACAGTTTCCCTATAAGCCTACTTTTTGGCTTGCTCGTTATACTCATTTTTCTATCTGCTTGTTTTTCCAGTTCTGAAACGGCATTAATGTCGTTAAACCGTTATAAACTGAAAAACCGGGCAGAGAAAGGCCATCGTGGCGCTAAATTTGCACTCAAATTATTGCAGCAACCTGACCGTCTAATTGGCCTTATTTTGCTTGGCAACAATGTTGTGAATGTTGCCGCGTCAATGCTTACCACCTTGATCGTGCTACGACTATACCCTGACCAAAGTTCAATGCTGGCGGTGGCTGGAGGCTTGCTAACGCTGGTTATTTTAGTCTTTGCCGAAGTTGCACCTAAAACACTAGCAGCGCTGCAACCTGAAAAGCTAGCCTATCCTGCTGCAATGGTGTATTGGCCACTGCTCAAGCTGCTATTCCCTTTTGTTTGGCTAACGAATAGTGTAGCCAACGGCTTGCTGAAACTACTGGGTGTAGCCACAGTAGATGAAAACAATCACCAATTGAACCTCGAAGAAATAGAAACAGTCGTTAAAGAAGCTGGCGCCTTGATTCCAGAACAGCACCAAGAAATGCTGAAAAATATTATTGGCCTAGAACGCATAACGGTTGAAGATATTATGATTCCGCGAAATGAAATTTTCGGTATCAACTACTGTGATGAAATAGCGGAAATAAGTGACCAACTGACTAGTAATGATAAAACACGTGTGCCTGTTTTTAAAGACAGTATTGATGACATACTTGGCGTGCTACATATCAAAAAATTAGTCGCAGACCTGATTAATGAAGATTTAAATAAAGAACATATAGATCAACACCTGATACCGCCTGTATTTATTCCCGAAGGTACGCCAGTTATGCAGCAACTACTCGAGTTTCAAATTAGTAGAAGACGCATAGCATTAGTCGTTGATGAATATGGCGATATAATGGGTTTAGTCACTCTAGAAGATATACTCGAAGAAATTGTTGGAGAATTTACAACACAGGCATCTGCCGTTAATAAGAATATTATTGCCGAAAGTGAAACAGCTTATCTAATCAATGGTGCTATTCATATTCGTGAGCTTAACCGTTCTTTGGAGCTCACTTTATCAACTGACGGGCCTAAAACCCTGAGCGGCTTAATAATCGAGTTTTTAGAAATGATTCCAGAAGCAGGAACCAGTACACGTATTGGTTCGCATGTGTTTGAGATTGTGAAAATAACAAATAATACTATTAAAACCGTACGTTATCATCGCTATAGTGATGAGGACGTTACAGAATCATCAAATATATAAAAATGGCTAAAGATAAAGTCCAATATCAGTGCTCTGCCTGCGAAAACATTACGCCTAAATGGAATGGACAATGTGGCAATTGCGGCGAATGGAATACCTTAAATGAGCAATCTATTACTAGCAATGACAATAGAAAAATGCAGTCGTCTGTTGGCTATAGCGGCTCAGTTGAATCGAACACATTAGGCGATGTCGTCTTTACTGAAACAGACTACACAGCAACAAGTATTGGTGAACTTGATAGAGTGCTAGGTGGAGGTATTGTAGCCGGATCGGTCATTCTTATCGGTGGAGATCCTGGCATTGGCAAATCAACTATATTGCTACAAACATTGGCGCATTTAGCAAGTAAGCACAACTGTATTTATATTTCAGGCGAAGAATCTGTACAACAAATCGCATTGCGTGCTAAACGTTTGCAAATTGAGGCACCCGATCTAGCTTTAATTACCGAGACATGTGTAGAAACGATTTTGGCAACTGCCAATAAAATCAAGCCTAAAATCATGGTCTTAGACTCCATACAAACCTTATTTACAGAGAGTTTAAGTTCAGCACCGGGCTCAGTCAGCCAAGTACGTGAAAGTGCAGCACAAGTTGTACGCTACGCAAAACAAACCGGCACGGCTATTATATTAGTAGGCCATGTTACCAAAGAAGGCGCATTAGCCGGCCCACGCGTACTCGAACATATGGTTGATACCGTCCTCTATTTTGAAGGGGGCAATAATAGCCGTTATCGCGTCATTCGCGCCGTTAAAAACCGCTTTGGAGCGGTTAATGAACTCGGCGTTTTTGCAATGACTGAAACAGGCCTAAAAGCGGTTAGCAACCCATCGTCTATTTTTTTATCGCGCCATGACAAACCCGTTTCTGGCAGCACCGTTATGGTCACACGTGAAGGCACACGCCCAATGCTAATTGAAGTGCAAGCATTAGTTGATAGCAGCCACGGTAACCCGCGCAGAGTGACACTAGGCCTAGAACAAAATCGTTTATCCATGTTGCTCGCTGTTATGCACCGGCATGCGGGCATTGCCATGTTTGACCAAGACGTATTTGTAAATATCGTCGGGGGTTTGCGTATTAGCGAAACAGCAGCTGACTTACCTGTGCTAATGGCCGCTTTATCCAGTTTCCGCGATAAAGCATTAGACGAAGATTTAGCACTATTTGGCGAAGTCGGCTTAGCCGGTGAAATTCGTCCTGTGCCTTACGGCGATGAACGTTTAATTGAAGCCTCCAAACACGGTTTCAAACGTGCTATTGTGCCCAAACTAAATAAACCACGTGCTGAATTCGCCAAACAGTTAGGCGATATGGAAGTCATTACCATTGACCGTATAGACAGCCTCTTAGATTATTGTTAAC
>JAHDBX010000001.1:0-14039 GCA_020630145.1 Gammaproteobacteria bacterium
AAAGGCAAGATAAGTAAGGCTAGTAATACATTACTAAATGTTAACCGTTAAGGCTGCACCAATAGCGCCAATGCAGGTTAATGTGGGTGTACCTAGTAGTAAAGTCAGTATTAATGCATATAAGCCATTTGTCGGTAGGCTATAAAATAGTGATAGTAAGGGCGCGAGCAATATAATAGGCAGGCTTGCAATTAGCCAATGTGCGATGAGTTTTGCGTAAACCAGTAAGTGCAGGCTGGCTGGGCTACATAATAGAAGGTCTAAAAAGCCTGTTTCGGCATCGTCGTTGAATAAACTACCCAAGGATAATAAAGCCGATAGCAATGCGGTTACCCAGACGACGCCTGGGGCAATTGCACTAAGTTGGTTGGGCCCATAGCCAATACCAAAAGGGAAAAGTACCAGTACCAGTATAAAAAACAAAACGGCGTTAATGACTTTCGATGGATTGCGAAAAGCTAAAAGTAAGTCGCGTTGTAAAATACTCGTAAAAGGCATAGTTATTTTTGTAAATGAATTTTTTTAACGCCGGCATAGGAGTCTAATGCGGAATCCTGATGGCTGGCAAATATTAATAAGCCTTGCTTATTTAAGTGTTCTGTAAAAATAGTATCTAGTATTTCAATACCTAGGCGGTCTAGAGCGGTGTAAGGTTCGTCTAGCAGCCACAGTGGTGTATCGCTTAGTAGTAACTGGGCAAGTGCTATGCGACGTTGCTGCCCAGCAGATAGGGTGCCGGCCATTTCTTCTTCAAAGCCTAGTAATTCAACCTGCTCTAAGGCCTTGTCGATACTTTGAATGGTGAGCTTTTTACCACGTGCCTGCATCATAAACTGACAGTTTTCACGTGGACTAAGTTGTTTATTAACGCCGGCAGCATGGCCGACAAAACAAAAATTAGCGGCATAAGCTTGTCTGCTACTTTTAATATCCTTGCCTTGATAGCTAATGACACCGCTTTCAGGTTCGGCTAAACCGGCAAGAATACGTAATAAAGACGTTTTACCACTGCCATTGGCTCCCACAATGTGCAGGCCTTCGCTGGACTTCAATGAGAAGTTTATGTCAGAGAACAGTAAGCGATCACCGCGTTCGCAGCTGAGTGATTGGCTTTGTAGGGTATATGTATTCGTCATTATGTCTATCGTTTTGAGTTGCCTTGATTTTAACGCGAATTCTTCTCTAAAAGTGATAGCATTAGCTATTATTGACATAATTAATGTATAAATCATAGCATTAGATAAAAATATTCGGGGTCAGCATGCTTTCTAAATTTATTTTCGGTTTTATAGTCTTACTATTTATCACATGTATTCTAATTGCTATTCTGTTTGTATATAAAGCACAACAATCTAAAAATTCGAGCTTATATACAAATAATTTAAGTATGGGTTTAGAACGCTTGAAACCATGTGGTTCAAAACCGAATTGTGTCTGCTCAGAATATGCTGATAAAAAGCAGCATTTTATTGAGCCACTTACTTATGAAATTAGTGAGCTTGCTATTATGGAGAAAGCTGTTGCAGCGATCAATGATATGCAAGGTGTTATTGTGCATCAAGAAGAAAACTATCTTGCGGTAGAGTTTTCATCAGCGCTCTTAGGCTTTGTTGATGATTTCGAAATTCGTTTAGATGCAACAAATAAAACGATGCACTTTCGTTCAGCATCTCGAGAAGGGCATAGTGATTTTAATAAAAACCGTCAGCGTGTTCAAACCTTAAGGCCTTATATTTTGTAAGTCTGTCGCACTAATTTAGGGCTTTATATCTTCTTGTAAAATCAATTTTCTCTGCACTTTGTTTGAGCGGCTTGCATAAATAGTAGTGCATAGTAAAACAGAGCAATATTTTTCTGTGCACCAGCACTGATCAATATTTGATTTTTTGCACCAAAGAAAATCATAAACATTTCAAAATGTAATCAAAAACTTTTTTTCATTACAAATTTCATTTTTGGCATTTAATTTGCAACTGTATATTTTGTTGAGAATTAATTTTGCGCTATGCACTATTTAGAAGCGCGTAAATAATTTACTGATGACCTTTAAAACACAAGGTATAGGCAAAAAAAACAGTGGCAACAAATGCAAATAAATCTGAAACAACAGTAGGGCTTTATCAGCCTAATACTGCTGGCCGCATTGTGGTTGTTGGTAGTGGCCCGGCAGGTGTTCGTTTTGTGAATGAAGTATTAAAACGAAGACCGAATGCTCAAATAACGGTTTTCAATAATGAACCATTTCAACCGTATAACCGCGTTCAGCTTTCAGCGTTATTAGCCGGTGATGTTCGTTTAGAAGATGTATTTTTAAAATTGCCTGATGAGACGAAACATAAATATTTTTCTCATATTATTTGCAAAGTAGAATCTATTGATACAGACAATAAAAGTATCCTTGACGCAAAAGGTAATACGCATTACTACGATAAGTTAATACTGGCAACAGGTTCGCGTGCACATACGCCTAATCTCAATGGCGTTAACAATAAAGGTGTTTATACCTTCCGTAATTTAAAAGATACCGAGTCACTTTATGCGCGAGTATCAAGCGCAAGGCATATCGTTGTTGCTGGCGGTGGATTGCTAGGTATAGAAGCGGCTCGTGCACTGTCGCGAGACAATACAGACGTTACCTTAATTCAACAAGGCTCACACTTAATGAACAGGCAGCTAGACAGTTATGCGGCTGCTTTATTGACAGAAAAAATAGAAGCACTTGGTATAAGAGTCATCGTAAATACGGGCTTAAGTACGATACATAGCGATGATCGTGTAAAGGCTGTAACAACAAGAAAGAAAGAATATATAGAGTGTGACACGGTACTGTTGTGTGCAGGTATATCGCCAAATATTGAAATGGCACGTGCCGCGCATATTAAAGTCAATAAAGGTATTGTAGTTAATGATCAATTGGAGACATCTGCGAATGATGTTTATGCTATTGGTGAATGTAGTGAGCATAACGGCAAAACATATGGCTTAGTTAGTCCGGGTTACGAGCAAGCAGCCATAGCTGCAGATGTAGTCTGTGGTGGGCAGGCTTATTATAGTGGTTCGGTGCCTATTAGCCGTTTAAAAATTGTTAATGAAACAGTTTGTAGCATGGGTGAGGTTACAGACTACCCTGACAGGCCAAGACAAAAGGAAATTGTATTCAAAAATGATAAAGAGAATATATATCGAAAAATAGTTCTACATAAGAACCGGTTGATCGGAGCAACAGGTTTTGGTGATTGGGCTGAAGTACGCCGCATAGAAGAAGCCTATAAACAGAAGCGACTAATTTTTCCTTGGCAGGAATGGCTGTTTGCATTTACAGGACGTCTATGGTTTCAAGGTGAGTCTAATCGTGTTTCACAATGGCCTGCATCTTCTATCATTTGTCAGTGTAATAATATTTCTCATGGTGAAATTGTTGCTGCCATAGATAATGGTTCTAACAGCATGCAAGTTATTGGTGATAAAACCTCGGCAGGTACTGTATGTGGTTCTTGTAAGCCTTTATTAGAACAGTTGCTTGGTGATTCAGGCCAGCGCACAAAGGAAACAACATGGGTACCTGTTTTAGTCAGTAGTTCTTTGGCGGTTTTGTTAGCCACGTTTATTGTTTTAATGCCAGGCATAGCTGTTTCAGAAACAGTGCAAGCGCCTGCATTGTTAGAAAACATTTGGAACGATAAGTTTTGGAAGCAGTTTACCGGTTTTAGTTTATTAGCTATGTCTGTGTTGGGGTTGCTCATGTCCTTGCGCAAACGTATAAAGAATAAGAATTTAAGTAAGACACTCGGAGATTTTGCATACTGGCGACTACTACATGTAGTGCTAGGTGTGTTTTGTATTGCGACATTGGTTCTGCATACAGGTATGCACCTAGGTCAAAATTTGAATCAAATGTTAATGATTAACTTTCTATTAGTCATTTTATTAGGCGCATTTACAGGCGCTGTATTTTCACTGAGTCATCAACTAAGTGCAAATGCAGCGCTAAAACTTAAACAGTTCTGGTCATGGGCGCATATTGTTGTTACATGGCCCTTACCCATTTTATTAAGTGTACATATTTTAACGGTTTACTATTACTAATTACCCTAAAGATAACGATGAAAAAAATAATTTGGGGTGTGTGGATACTATTAACTTTTCTGTTAGCAGGATATTTTGGTTATAAAATGTTTTTGGCAAATAACAAAACTGAATTTTTAATTGGTGATGCAACACATGGGCATCATCAAATTGAATTAGCCTGTGAGACCTGTCATACAGATGCCTTTGGTGGTGGTGAAGTTCTGCAAAATGCCTGCGTGGATTGTCACAAAGATGATTTGAATGAGTCGCAAGATTCACATCCGGCAAAAAAATTTACAGACCCTCGTAATGCTGATTTGCTTGAAACGCTTGATGCACGTTACTGCGTAAGTTGTCATACCGAACATCAAAAAGAACAAACACGAGAAATGGGCGTGACCTTGCCTGGTGATTATTGCTATCACTGCCATGTAGATATAGGTGACGAACGCCCTAGCCATAAAGATCTGGCTTTTGATAGTTGTGCTACAGCGGGCTGTCATAATTATCATGATAACCGTGCTTTATATGAGAGCTTTTTAACCCAGCATGTTGATAAAGAGTGGTTGAGTGATAATGCAAGAATTAAAGAAGCCGATTTCGCGACGTGGTTAAGCCCTACTGATAATAAGCAATCTGCATTTAAAGAAAAAATACAAGCTCACCCTGATATAGCATCTGAGCATTTTTCACATGCGCATGGTAAAGCTGGTATTAGCTGTGGTGCCTGTCATAGTCAAGAGCAAGAATGGCTTGATAAACCAGGTTTGGCACAATGTGCAAGTTGCCATGAAAATGAAAGCCAAGGCTTTGTAGAAGGCAAGCATGGAATGCGTCAATCTGAGAAATTATCTAAGGTTTTGTCACCATTAACACCTGCTGATGCTGCGCCGGGTCTGGCTTTTCATCAGAGTGCTATGAATATAGAGCAAGGTTGTAATGCTTGTCATAGTAGCCATAGCTTCGATACGAAAAAAGCGGCGGCTGAAAGTTGTTTAGTTTGCCACGCAGATGAGCACTCGATGGCATTTGATACCTCGCCTCATGGCGTGCTGTGGGAAAAAGAGTTAGCTGGTGATATTGCACCGGGCGAGGGTGTGAGTTGTGCAACATGCCATATGCCACGTGTTGAAGTTAAGGAAGGTGAAAAAGTAGTTATGCGCGTTGAACATAACCAAAACTGGAACTTAAGACCGAATGAAAAAATGATACGGCCTGTGTGCATGAGCTGCCACAGTTTAGCATTTTCGATTGATGCTTTAGCAGATAAAAAGCTGATTCGAAATAACTTCAATGGAAAACCTGAAGTGCATATTGAGTCTATGGATTGGGCAATTAAACGAAAGTAAATGATAAATTTAAAGAGGTAAATGTTATGAAGAAAATTACTCTGGTAACAGCATTACTGTTATCCAGCATTTTAGGTTTAACCGCTTGTGGCTCTAAAGAAGAAACGGTTGGTATCGAGCCTAAATTATATACTGACTCGCTTTTTGCAGTGATGAAGGCGGATCGTACGAATTATACCAAGCTTATTATTCAACGCCTTGGGCCAAATGGGGCGGGTGTCATTAAGCCGGATGAAAAGTGGCAAGACCATGATAACGGTGCCTTATTGCCTGCACAAATGTTTAGAGCTGGCGCTGAGGCTGTAAGTGAAATGACAGATGATTTTACTTATTCGCTGCAGTCGATTTGGCCAATTAATTCACAAAACAAACCTAAAACACCAATGGAAAAAGAAGGCCTGCAATATATCGCAGATAACCCAGGTGAAAATTTTTATGGTACAGAAGAATTAGGTGGCAAGAAGTACTTCACGGGTGTTTATGCTGATGTGGCGGTTGCCCAAGCATGTGTAACTTGCCATAACGAGCATAAAGATTCACCAAGGACAGACTTTAAACTAGGTGAGGTTATGGGCGGTGTAGTTATCCGTGTGCCTCTTTAAATTAACGAAAACTGAAAAGTATGATGCTTATGCATCATACTTTTGAGGCTTAAATTATGGTAAAGCAAATTTTATTTTTTCTAAGTCTATTTTTCATTGTGGCATGTGGCGATGAAAAAGAGCCTGAAAAAAAGATAGTTAAAGAGCCTACGAAGGGTGAATTGATTGTAAAGCAAAATTGTAAGGTATGTCATGCACAAGGTCTTAATGGTGCGCCAATAATTGGTAATAAAAAAATGTGGGGACCACGTTTAGTTCAGGGAGAAAAAACCTTAGTTACGCATGCGATTAATGGTTATGAATTGATGCCTGCTAAGGGTGGCAATACAGAATTAACGGACGATGAAATTGCTTTAGCAGTTAAATATTTTATTTCAAAAGTTGAATAATTTTTATATATCTCACAGGAGAATATTATGTCTGTTTATGAAAGTATAGGTGGTGCAGCAGCAGTCGATGCAGCAGTAGATATTTTTTATCGTAAAGTATTGTCAGATGATCGTATTAGTCATTTTTTTGATGATGTTGATATGGATGGTATGCGCGCTAAACAAAAATCGTTTTTAACGATGGCCTTTGGTGGACCTAATGAGTATACCGGCAAAGATATGCGAGAAGCGCATAAGCATATGAACTTAACGGAAGAACATTTTACGGCAGTAGCCGAAGCACTTGTCGGCACATTAAATGAGCTTGAGGTACCGCAAGAGCATATTGACGAAATTGTTAATATTGCCGTTAGTGTTAAAGATGATGTACTCAATGTGTAGGTTATTATGGTAGCGATTAATTTTACTTCCGAGCAGGAAGCTAATCAACAAGTTGAGCTTGAGCAAGGTGAAACAGTTCTGGATGGACTATTACGCGCTGGGCACGATATTCCATATGGATGTCGTGCCGGTGTTTGCCAGAGCTGCATCATGCAATGTAGTAGCAAGAATATGCCTAGTCAGGCGCAACAGGGTTTAAAGCCAGCACAAAAAGAGTTAGGTTATTTTTTAGCATGTAACTGTTTGCCCTCCGAAATAATGGATGTATCAACCGCGGTTTCTAAAAGTGAAAAAGTCAGTGCTAAAATATTGGAAAAAACGTATCTAAATAATAATGTGCTACGTTTGCGAATAGATAAGGTTTTTGATTATAAGCCGGGTCAATTTTGTACTTTATGGAAAAATAAAACCGTTTCACGTTGTTATTCATTAGCTAGCATTCCACAAAAAGAAAATTTTTTAGAGTTTCATATTAAAAAGCTAGATAAAGGCCAGTTTAGTAAATGGGCGCATAATGATTTGCAAGTTGGTGATAGCATTGGTGTACAGGGGCCTCTGGGAGAGTGCTTTTATAGTTACACTGATATTAGCAAGCCACTTTTCTTAGCCGGTATTGGTACAGGTTTGTCGCCATTGTATGGTGTTTTACGCGATGCTTTAGAGCGAGGCCATAATGGTAATATTAACCTTGTTTTAGGCGCAAAAAATGCTGACGACTTTTATTTAGTGGATGACTTACTTGCATTAGAAAGGCGGTATATTCAGTTGAATGTACATTTTGTTGCGCAAACACTCCTTAAGTCTGATGATAATAAGCATATTGTCGAAGCTGACATTTATGAGTATATACACCAGGTTGTTCCTGATTTTAAAAATCAGCGAGTATTTTTATGTGGAGCCGATAGCTTTGTGAAAAAAATGAAACGACGATGTTTTATGGCCGGTGCGAATATGCCTGATATTTCAGCTGATGCATTTTTAGCGTTTAACCAATAAAATTTATTGGTTAAACGTATATAATTTCTTATGGCAGGGTGATATGAATGTTTGTTCCTACCCCTATGCTGCTTTCTATCTCAAGTTTACCTTGATGTGCTTCTATAATTGCTTTGCACAAATATAAGCCTAAACCATAACCACCCGTTTGTCTTTGTCTAGCAGAGTCAACTCTATAGAATGGGTCAGTTAACTTAGCAATATTATCTTTAGCTATACCTTCACCATCATCACTAATGCATAAGGTAATACCATCACTATTATGCAGTGCTTTAACCTTCACTTTTTCTTTTTTATAACGTAAAGCGTTGTCAATTAAGTTCTTTAAAACCAACTTTATACGTTTAATGTCGGCAGATATTTTTATATCATTTTCTAGGGTTGATGTGATAATACCGTCTTTAGAAAAGTGTTCGTCTATAACATTCTTAATTAAAGTGTTTATGCTAAATACCGTTTTATCTAGTGTTTGGTGGTGGGTGTTTAAGCGTTCTGTTTCAAGAATATCAGCAATCAATTTTTCCATTTCTACAATGTCACTTTTAAGCTGTTTCTTATAAACGCTATCGTCAAGCATTTCTAAAGCAACATTGCTGCGTGTTAGCGGGGTGCGCAGCTCGTGACTTACTGCCAGTAATAACTGTTGTTTGGCATCTAACATTTTTTGGATATCATCAGCCATATTATTGATATCTTTGCTTAATAAGCCCAGTTCATCTTTACGTTGAATATTTATTTTATGGTCGAGTTCACCAGAGCCTATACGTTTAACGCTGTTTTGAATCGTTAATATAGGCGCGAATAACTTGCGCGTGGCAAAATATAAGAGCGCTAAAATAAGTAGCAAGAAAAATAAGGGTTTAAACGCTCTAAAACTTTTACGTTCGCTGATTAAGTCAGTTGTATTAAATAAGTAATAGATATCATTGGATTGCATAACCATAAAGTGTTGCTCATCATCAAATGCGCCACCATAGGAGATGCCATCTTTATATTTATGTAATTTAATTTCAATTTCATCCAGGTCAATAATATTATTGCCTGATGACCAATACTGCTGGTTCTGAATAATACTGATTTCAATGCCTAGGTCTTTAGCGAGTTTTGACGCCCGTTCATAGTTAATAGGCATGCCAATATCGCTACGAATATATTCCAGGTATTTTGCTATATGTGCTTTGCCTGTTTGATCATATAAGTTTTCTAAAGTATGGCGGATACCACTACCCACTATTGCCATCAGTAATAGCGTAAATAAAAAGAATAAAATAACGAGTTTGGTTGATAAGCTATGCCAAGCAATTTTATATTTCATGCTAATTTGCCTTAGCCGTAAAGATATATCCTTTCCCACGGATAGTTTTAATAATATCAAGCGGTTTTAGTTTTTGGCGCAAACGGCTCACAAGTATATCGACTGAGCGTGAATAGATATCGGCATCTATACCTTTTATTTTATTTAAGATGTCATCGCGGCTAAAGGTTTTCTGTGGTGAACGTGCAAACATTTCCAGTAACTGATATTCCATACTGCTTAATGTGATTTCTGTATCTTGAATATAAGCTTGCATACTTTCTGTGTCGATAGATAGTTCAGCAAAGTTCATTTTCTTTTGTGTGGCGGTATTGTCACTCCGTTTTAAAATGCTTTGTATACGCGCCAGTAGTTCACGAGGTTCAAACGGTTTAGGCAAGTAGTCATCTGCTCCTAGTTCTAAGCCAACTATACGGTCCATGACTTCGCCACGAGCGGTTAGCATAATAATAGGTATATCACTGGTTTTGCGAATTTGTTTGCACACCTGGAAGCCATCTTGCTCAGGTAGCATGACATCGAGGATAACGAGTTGGTATTCGCCTGATTCGAGTAATTTTAAACCTTGACTAGGTCTGATAGCATTATCGCAAGATATTTCTACGCTGGTAAAAAAAGCTTGCAGCAGCTCGCCAAGTTTTTCGTCGTCATCAATTAAGAGTATTTTATGCATAATTTCTACTAGTAAAGGCGTAGAACTATTCTACGCCTATATTCACTTTAATTTAATTATTAAATTAGTCTAAATCATGGTGGTGTTCTCGTTTATGCTTGATATGTCTTTCGATTTTGTGGCGAATTTTAGCTTGTTGCTCAACATTCAGGCTGTCGTAAAAGTCAGCAAGTGCGTTCACAACACTGGGCGCTTCAGCTTTAACGGCATCTGCCTTATTGTTTATGTGGTTTAGAATAGCTGTTCGGTCTAATGTATCTTCGCTTAAGATATCGCCTATATCTTTATGAATATCGCTACGAGATTCATGCATAGACTTGTGAGCCTGCAATATGCTGTCTTTGGCTATGTTGAGCATACTGACTTGAGCATCGTCTAAATCGAGTTTTTTGCTTACCTTTTTGATTATATGCTGAGCATGTTCTTCTGGGCTGCTGTGGTAGCGATTATACGCAAATACCGAGCCAGTAAAGGCAACAATGCTGGCGACTATAATAACGATAACTTTCTTTTTGTGTTTCATATACTGCTCCTGTGATCATGTCTTTAAGAGCGTGTAGTATAGGAAAGGTCAGTACCCGTAACTTTTCAGTTAGGTAACAGCGTGTAACACTTTGTAACAAGTGCTAATTAACTGAAAAACTTAAAGAATACTTCGGGATTGTTTATTTTATAGATTTGCTGGCTGTAGTTGTCTTGGCGTTTAATGTAGCCTCTGCTGGAAATTAACCAATACTGTTTTTTATCATCGATACTTATTTCAATAGAACCTGTGTATAGCGGCAGTATTTTTACGTTTGTTATCTGTCTGTTATCAATAGTATGTTTAATACTGGAAACCGTCTGTGAGTTGCTAACAGTATTAATCAGCTTGCCTTCTTTGTTGTAAATATTAATCACTTCAGCTGTATGGGTACTTGTATTTTTACAGGCTGTTAAATTAAATGAAAGTAAGGTTATGCTAAGGAGTAATAATGTTGTCTTCATGTGTGGTTTACCTACTTGCTTATGTTGAATCTTTTTCTGAAAAATAGGATGGATAATAAGGTGATAAAGGCAAGGCCGCTTTTGCCAACACCATCTGAAGATGTATTGTTAGTACTATTGTTACTGCTTGTGTTTGGGCTGATAGCACTATTACAACTTAAGGTATTAATGATAGGCGTGTTGCTGACTGCACTGGCGTCTATGCCATTTATACTGACGGCTAAAGTATTGTCTGGGTCTAGCCAGGTACTAAGTTTTTTACAGGCTGTACCATCGCCATTCCAATGTTTGGCAAAGCGTCCGTACCAATCGGGTAAGTCGTTGTCGACACTGCCTACACAGGCTGCTAAGCCACTGGTAAGTGTGCCGACAATATGTTTGTTGCTATTCCATATGGCTGAGCCAGAAGAGCCCGGTTCTGTGGTGCCATCATTCCAGGCGCTTACTTTTAAATAGTTCGCATTATTATCAACGATCGAGCTGCCTGCATGGGTTATTGTTAACGGTTCGTCATCAAAGCTAATACGTTTTTCATTGCCGTTAGGGTGGTGAATACCGACGGCAGAGCTAGGTGCTATGTCACTATTGTCCCAGCCAGCATAGTGCACATTTGCACTGGGGCTAGGTAGGTCGTCTAATTCAATTAATGTAAAGTCAGACTCTGACCAGCTTGCTTTAAATGTTGAGCCTGTTTGAAATTGGTTTAGTGAGCCATCAGGTGTGCCGCCGCATATGGAGGTTTGGTAGTTCCAATAAACAACAACAGAGGCGTCGGTTGTTGAGGTGACGCCGCAGTGGTCGGCTGTTAAAAAATAGGGCGTGCCATCTTCATTGGTATTGTTGACCAATGTGCCTGAGCATAAATAAGCCCCTGATATACTATAGCGTGCAACCGAGCGTGCTTCATTTTGCCAAGCATCTCCAACAGGGCAAACAACATCGTTATTGCATGAACCTGATTTATAGTCAGCAATATTTTTTGTACTTCGGTAGCCCTGGTTAATTTTATACAGGTTGAAATGCAAATTATTTTTCTCGGCTAATGGCACATTAATTTCAATGGTGATGTTGTCGCTTTCTAATACGGGACTCCATAGTTCTTGATGGTCTTTATTGTCGTCGTGAGTAAAGACAACGGCTTCTGATAAGTCTTCTGTGTAAATAAAGAGTTTGCTGCCTACCGGAAAAAATACATCCTTAAAACCAAGATTAAGAGAATGACTACCACTGGCCTTTATGTTTAATGTCCAAATAGCGGTACTATCTTCTATTGTCCATATGCCCATGTCTGTGTATGATTCTTGCGCTTCATAAGCAACAGCAAAGCGATAATTTTTAGCTTGCAAGGTGCTTTTTGTATCTTCGAGTATGAGCTTGTGCATGTCTAGTGGGGGGATGTCTAGCGTGTTTTTTTCGCTTGTTTGCTGCTTTGTTATATTTGCCGTAAAACTTGCGGGCTTATGTTGTTTTTGTAACTCGTGTAGGGGCAAAACCTGCTTGCCGTGCGCGCCGATGGGACAAAGTAGGTAAACAATAAAGCCAATTATTATGCATGTATTGCGTGTAGTTAAAGACATAGGCATAAAAGTAAACTCGATTGTTGTAATATGGTCCGTATAAGTAAAATAATGATTCAATATAATGTCGGTAATAAATGACGAAACTTTGGTATTCAGGCTGTGCTTACGGAGTTATTCCGTATTTTTTTCATATGTTTACGTTAGCTATGAGTAAGTCTTGGGTTGGCTTGCTTATTGTTGCCTTGCTTAGTGCAACATCTATTGCTGAAGCAGGGTTTAATCTTAGTGGGCAGCTCTCTTCTCAGGCGCAAGATACGCGTTCTAAAGGTTTTGAGTTTTCGCAAAATGGTTTTGCAGAAAATTTCCTACGTCTTGATGCGTCAAAAAGAGTCGCTAAGCGTCGATGGGGTGTGCAGGTAGAGTATGGCTTTAATAATAAAGGTGTTGGTTCCCGTTCACGGGTACGCCGTAATAATGTGTATCTTGCGGGCCGGTTTGGCCGGGTTTCGATTGGTCTTGCTAATGATGTTGCTGATGGTTTTATAGACCGTGACTTAGCAGGTACGGCAGTGGTTACGGCTTTAAGTTCTAATTCGGCAGTTAGCGGAGTGGGTGTTGATGGTTTTGATCCGGAAAATAGTCAGGCCCTGCGTTTTTATTCGCCGGCTATACTTGGCCTTGCTAAGTTTGCTGCGCAGTTAGGTGAAGATGAAAGCATTCAGCTTGGCCTAAAAGTTAGCACGCAGAATATGCGTTTTAATGCTTTTGTTGATAGCCGTGGCCTCAATATGCTTGAAGCACAGAATGCCGCTAGTATTGATGAGCCTTATGCGCGACGTCGATCAGGTGTTTTGTTGGCTTATAAAATGGCCGCTTTTACAATAACAGCTGTAGCGTCGAAAGCATCGCAAGTATCTGTATTGGGTGAACAGTTTAAGCCGAAGCATAGCGGGCTTAAGCTGGGTTATACGTATGGTAAGCATAGGTTTAGTGCTTCGCACGTAGCTCGAAATGATGATGCAGAGGCGACAGGGCTGCAATACTTATATAGATATGACAGGCAATTACAGTTATATATGGGGCAAAATAGCTTGGGTTCAGGTGGTGAAAAAGCCTTATTTTCTGGGCTTGTCATGAAATTTTAAGCTTTTATTGCTCGCGAAAGACATTTTTTTGAAGCAAAATGATTTACGTACCTCATTTCTTCTGCTACACTCTTTTGACTGAAGTAAGAAAAGCCGTAAGTTTTATGAAGATAGTAACCACACGTGATATTGCTGCTGAAGCCAAGGTAAGTTTGGCAACGGTTGATCGTGTCATTAATAATCGCTCGGGTGTACGTGCTAGTACAGTCGAGCGTATTAATGCGGTTATTGATAAGTTAGGTTATGTTCGTGACCTTAACGCAGCTAATTTGGCAAAAAAGCGTGTTTATAATATTCGCTTTATTTTGCCTGATTCAGATAATGCTTTTATGGACCAAATTAAAGAAGAAATTGCGTCAATAAAGCAAACTCAAGCCAGTAGTCGACGCACGAATATAGATATTCAGGAAGTACCTGTCTTAGATGCTATTGCACTCGCTAAAGCCTTGGATATGGTGCCTGATGACACTTATACAGGTGTGGTATTTGTTGCTATTGATGCCCCTGTAGTCGCAGAGGCGGTTAAGAGACTTAAAGATCGAGGCATTATTCCAATTACGATGGTGTCTGATATTCCTAATGCGCCTAAAGCACATTTTGTCGGTATTAATAAC
>JAHDBX010000001.1:14049-24029 GCA_020630145.1 Gammaproteobacteria bacterium
CAGGCCGTACAGCAGCCAGTTTATTGGCTAAATTTATTTCACCCGTGCAACAAAAGACAAAGCAAAAAGTTGCGGTTGTGGCGGGTTCAATGATGTTGCTAGATCATATGCAGCGTCGACAGGGTTTTGAGCAGGTTATTCGCTCGGAATATCCCGAACTAGATATTTTGCCTATAGTAGAAGGCCATGATGATAGTGTTTTAACCGAGCAGTTGTTAGATGCGTTGTTTGAGCAGCACCCAGATATTACGGGCTTGTATAGCCTTGCGGCCGCCACGGAAGGTGTTGTGGCGTCATTAACTAAGCGCCAACGGGCGAATAAAGTTTGTACTATTGCGCATGACTTGGTGGAAGTTACCCGTGCCGGTTTAATGGATGGTACATTTGATGCCATTATTAATCAGGATCCTGCTCATCAAGTGCGTAGCGCTGTGAGAGTGGTTAGAGCTTTAGCGGATAATGTGCCTATTTCAAATGGCAAAGAAAGGATTCGCATAGATAATTATTTACGGGATAGTTTGCCTGATGCGTAAACTTTCTGACAAACATTGCTTGAGGCAAATTATGTTTTCTTTACCCCAAAATGAGGTACGTACATCATGTATTTAGGTATAGATGCCGGTACTTCATCGATTAAAACCGTTTTAATCAATGACGAGCAGCATATTGTTGCTAGTGCTAGTGAGGCCTTAGAGCTTAAGCGGCCGCAACAAGGTTGGTCTGAACAGCGCCCGGAAGATTGGTGGGAAGCAACGTGTAAAACTATCGATACCATCAGTCATTCTCATGCTAGTGATATTAAACAGTTACGTGGCATAGGTTTATCGGGGCAAATGCATGGCGCAACTTTGCTTGATAAGCAAAACGAAATAATACGCCCAGCTATATTATGGAATGATGTTCGTTCGGGGCAGGAATGTAAGGATATAGAAGAGGCTTGTCCAGAAAGCCGTACCATTGCTGGCAATATTGCTATGGCCGGTTTTACCGCGCCTAAGTTGGCATGGTTGCGTAAGCACGAGCCAGAAAACTTTGAACGAATTGCAAAAGTACTTTTGCCTAAAGATTATCTCCGTTTTTGCTTAAGTGGTGAGTATGTATCTGATATGTCAGATGCCTCTGGCACTTTATGGCTGGATGTGGGCAAAAGACAATGGTCTGATGCGCTTTTGAGTGCAACAGGTTTATCTCGAGAACATATGCCTACCTTGGTAGAAGGTAGCGAATTTTCTGGTTATTTGCATAAAAACTTGCAACAGCGTTGGGGTATTACGCAGCCTGTCATTATAGCGGGTGGTGGTGGCGACAATGCGGCTTCTGCCTGTGGTATGGGCACAGTTTCAAGTGGAAATGCATTTATTTCTTTAGGCACATCAGGTGTCTTGTTTGTGACTAACCAGCACTTTTTACCCAACACCGACAAAGCAGTACACGCATTTTGTCATGCTCTTCCGAATGTGTGGCACCAGATGGGCGTAATACTCAGTGCTACAGATAGTTTGCAATGGTTGTCTTCAGTTACTGGACAAACGGTTGCTGAGTTATCTGCTCAAGTATCTGAGAACATTACCGCTACCGAGACAATATTCCTCCCTTATCTTGGTGGTGAACGTACACCTCATAACGACCCTCACGCACGAGGTGCATTTGTCGGTTTGGGTCATTTAAGTACACCACAAAGTTTAACGCAGTCTGTTATGGAAGGCGTTGCTTTTGCTTTTCGTGATAGTCATGAAGCGTTGTTGGAAACAGGTACAGATTTTGAGTCAGCTCTGGTAACAGGTGGTGGTGCACGATCGAAAGCATGGCTCACTATATTGGCATCTGTTTTAAATCGTTCCATAGAAGTTCCAGAAAATAGTGATGTAGGTGCGGCTTTAGGCGCTGCTCGTTTGGCGATATGTGCTAGTGATAATGCTTCACCGGTAGATGTGTGTATGCAACCCGCGATTAAAAAAGTGGTTGAACCCAATGCCGAGCTTGTATCGGCATATAAAGATAGTTATGAACGCTTTAGTAGCTTGTATTCGAAACTAAAGCGATAAAGATTTTGCTGCGGCAAATTAATAGTAAATGACATTAATTGTTGTTGCTGATATGTGGCAACTGTTATGAATAATAAAGAGGTTAAGTCTCAATGAGTATAGTGCTAGGTGATAAAGAATTTTTTCCTTCTGTTCCAGAAGTGTCTTATGAAGGTCGTGATTCGGATAACCCATTTGCATTCAAGTGGTATGACGCAAATAAAATAGTTGCGGGTAAACCAATGAAAGATTGGTTACGTTTCGCAGGGTGCTATTGGCATACTTTTTGTGGTCAAGGGCATGACCCATTTGGCCCAGGTACACAACACTTCGAATGGAATGCCTCATCAAATGTTCATAAACGTGCAACAGATAAGATGGATGCAGCATTTGAATTTTTTACAAAAATGCAACTTCCATACTATTGCTTTCATGACACGGATCTAATTGATGAAGAAAATTCAAGTGTTGCTGATTTCGAGAAAAAAATCGAATTTATTACTAACTATGCTGAGAAAAAGCAATCGGCATCCGGAGTAAAACTACTTTGGGGAACGGCTAATTTATTTAGTAACCCTCGTTATATGAATGGTGCTGGAACTAACCCGCACTTTCCAACCTTGGCACGAGCTGGTGCGCAATTAAAAATTGCTATTGATGCAACAATAAAATTACACGGTGAAAACTATGTTTTCTGGGGTGGTCGTGAAGGTTATATTTCTTTGCTTAATACGAATATGAAGCAAGAACAGGATAACTTTGCTGCCTGGTTACATATGGCAAAAGACTATGCGCGTAAAAATGGTTTTGAAGGTGGTTTCTTAATTGAGCCAAAGCCGATGGAGCCAACTAAGCACCAATATGATTTTGATACGGCTACCGTGGCTGGTTTTTTAAATAAATATGGTTTAGCTGATGACTTTAAAGTCAATATTGAAGTTAATCATGCAACGCTTGCTAATCATACATTTCAACATGAACTACAAGTAGCGGCCGATAACAATATTTTAGGTTCTATTGATGCTAATCGTGGCGATTACCAGAACTCGTGGGATACAGATCAGTTTCCAAATAATATCGCCGAAACAACAGAAGCGATGTTGGTTTTCTTGGAGGCAGGTGGCTTGCAAGGTGGTGGTGTTAATTTCGATGCAAAAACACGCCGCGAGTCAACCGATATGGAAGATATTTTTCATGGACATATTGGTGGCATGGACACCTTTGCACGTTCATTAATTATTGCCGAAAAAATTATTACAGAATCACCTTATAGCGATTTACGCAAAGCGCGTTATGAGACCTATCAATCTGGTAAAGGTAAAGAGTTTGCTGACGGTAAGATGAGCTTAGAAAAATTAGCCCAAATTGGCAGTGAAGTAGGTGAGCCAGAACAAATTTCAGGCAAGCAAGAGTTATTCGAAAATATTGTTAATCAATATATTTAATGGAGCTAAACAGCTTTAAGAACATAGCCAACTGGGTTAAGGCGGAAAGTATTAACCCAACAGTAACATCAGGTCGTTGAGAGTACTTGGAAATATAGTTAATAAGTATTAGTGAGTATTTAAAGCGGTTTTTTTAATAATTGGAGTGAGAAAATGAAAAAAATACTAATAGTAGTAATGGCATCAATAGTCTCTATGATGTATGTATTAACTGCCGTAGCGGCAAAGCCAGTTATAGGGGTATCCTGGTCAAACTTTCAGGAAGAACGCTGGAAAACTGATGAGGCAGCGATTAAAAAAGTATTAGACAGAGCGGGTGCTGGTTACTTGTCTGCTGATGCTCAATCTTCACCATCAAAGCAGCTAACAGATGTTGAAAGCTTAATAGCGCAAGGTGCAACAGCACTTATTATTTTAGCGCAAGATTCAGCGGCTATTGGCCCTGCAATTGCAAAAGCAAGAGCGGAAGGTATTCCAGTTGTTGGTTACGACCGTTTAATTGAAGATAAATCAGCATATTACATTACTTTTGATAACGTTGAAGTGGGTCGTATGCAAGCGCGTGCTATCTTAAAAGCGCAACCAAAAGGTAACTATGTATTTATTAAAGGTTCAGCGGCAGATCCAAACGCAGACTTTCTACATGGTGGTCAACTAGAAGTGCTTAAAGAAGCAATGGATGCCGGTAGAATTAAAAATGTGGGTGAAGCATATACTGACTCATGGTCGCCTGCTAATGCACAACGTAACATGGAACAAATCTTAACGAAGAATGATAACAACGTTGATGCTGTTGTTGCTTCTAATGATGGAACCGCTGGTGGTGTGGTTGCAGCTTTAGCCGCTCAAGGTATGGTTGTACCTGTATCTGGCCAAGATGGTGACCACGCTGCACTTAATCGTGTTGCTAACGGCTTGCAAACGGTGTCAGTATGGAAAGATGCACGCGCACTAGGCGCTAGAGCAGCTGAAGTTGCTGTGCAGTTATCAAATGGTACATCAATGGCTAACATCCCCGGCACTGTTAAGTTCAGCGGTGGCCCAAAAGGTGTAACTATGAATGCTACTTTCTTGTCGCCTGTGCCTATTACAAAAGATAACCTAGATGTAGTAATTAAAGCGGGTTGGATTAAAAAACAAGTTGCATGTCTTGGTGTGAAGAAAGGCACACTAGCTGCTTGTAATTAATCACTATTTTATAGGTTTAACGATTAAATTAATTAAATCTAATTGTTGACTATAATTATTAATAACCTACCTACCCTCGTCTTGGGTAGGTAGGTCATATTATCAAAAACACACTACGTATTACATAAACTGAGGAGAATACCATTGAGTAATAGTAAGAGCGTTGGTAGCTCTGAAGCCAGTGATGAAACTCACCTTAAAGGTGAGCAGTCAAAAATTAAACGTTTTTTAGAAGCAACAGAAATTGATGTGCGCATGCTAGGCATGATTGCAGCATTATTTATTATATGGTTGCTATTTAATTATTTTTCAGGAGGGCGATTTTTAACGCCTAGAAATTTGTGGAACCTAGCGGTACAAAGTGCCTCGATTACGATTATGGCAACCGGTATGGTTTTTATTATTGTTACACGAAACATTGACCTGTCAGTAGGTTCAATGTTGGGTGTAATAGCGATGATTATGGGTGTACTACAAGTTGAAATATTGCCACCTATATTAGGTTATGGGCATTGGTCAATTTGGATTATTACACTTGCTTTTGGTATAGCCGCAGGCGCGCTAATTGGTGCTGTGCAAGGTAGTGCGGTATCTTATTTAGGTGTACCAGCATTTATAGTAACCTTGGGTGGTTTGCTCGTATGGCGAGGTGCGGCCTGGTGGGCTACCTCAGGCCGAACAGTTGCCCCTTTAGATGAAAACTTTGCATTAATGGGTGGCGGTATAGCCGGTTCAATAGGTTTTTGGCCGAGTTGGATTGTTGGCATTCTTGGCTGTTTTGTTGTTGTATATTTTATTCTTAATGGCCGTCGTCAACGTAAGCGTTTTAAGTTTCCTTTGCGCCCAATTTGGGCTGAGTGCTTAATGGGTGGAGCGGGTATAGCAGCAATATTAGGTGTTGTTGCGGTTGCAAATAGCTATTACTTACCAAAAAGAATAGCAGCCAAAATTGCAGAAGAACAAGGCATAGAGATACCAGTTGAAGGCTTGTTTATTTCTTATGGTTTACCTATACCACTTTTGATTAGTATTTTTATCGTCTGTGTTATGAGTTTTATTGCGAAGAAAACAACGATAGGCCGATATGTTTTTGCCTTTGGTGGCAACCCTGAGGCAGCTGAGCTATCGGGTATTAACACTAAAAAACTAACCATAACTATATTTATGATTATGGGAATTTTAACAGCTATAGCTGCATGTATAACCTCTGCACGTTTAAATGCTGCGACGAACTCTTTAGGTATTTTAGATGAGCTACTTGTTATTGCGGCTGCGGTAATTGGTGGTACATCTCTTTCTGGTGGTGTTGGTACCATTGCTGGTGCGTTATTAGGTGCGCTAGTTATGCAGTCTTTGCAGTCAGGTATGGTTTTAGTGGGTGTTGATTCGCCGATGCAAAATATTGTTGTAGGCATAGTATTAGTTATTGCTGTATATATTGATACAGTTTACCGCAAGCGAACGGGGGTTTAAGTGATGAGTGAGCAATCTACTCCTTTAGTAGCAATGAAGAATATCTCTATATCATTTGGTGGTATACATGCCGTTGATGATGTTAGTGTGGATTTATTTCCAGGCGAAGTAGTTGGTCTACTTGGGCATAATGGTGCAGGTAAGTCGACATTAATTAAAATTCTTTCAGGCGTATATCAACGTACAGCTGGCCATATTGAAATTGATGGTAAGCAAATGGAGCTTAATAACCCAAGAGATGCAAAAGCGCTTGGCATAGAAACCATTTATCAAACCTTAGCATTAGCAGATAATATTGATGCTGCGGCCAATTTGTTCCTAGGGCGTGAATTAAAAACATCAGTAGGTACATTAGATGATTTTGCAATGGAAGCAGAAACACGCAAAGTAATGAATCGTTTAAATCCACGGTTTAAAAAATTTAACGTGCCAGTTAAAGCGTTATCAGGTGGTCAACGACAATCTGTTGCAATAGCACGGGCACTGCATTTTAATGCGCGTATTCTTATTATGGATGAGCCAACCGCAGCCTTAGGTCCGCAAGAAACTCAAATGGTCAGTGACTTAATTTTAGAATTAAAAAGCCAAGGTATTGGTATATTCTTAATTAGTCATGATATTCACGATGTATTTGATTTGGCTGACCGTGTAGCCGTGATGAATAATGGTAAATTGGTAGGTTCGGCGAAAACGAGCGACATTACTAAAGATGAAGCTTTGGGTATGATTATTTTAGGTAAGTGCCCAGCAAACGCGATTCCTGGTTCCGGTGCAACTAATTAATCATTGGTAAATATTGATCAATGATTGTTTCTTTAGAAAAAAAACTACCCTTTAATATAATAGCCATGACTACCATGGCTATTATAAATGGGATGTGCTTTTCTAGTTTATATGCTGCCACTGATGTTGTTATTGGTGATGAGCGTGCAGTAAAACAGCATTTAGAACAAAGCGATTTATCTAATTATAGTTTCAAGCAGATAGTTAAACATGGACAGGTATTATTTGATGCACGCTTTACGGTTTTAGATGGTGCAGGACGTCCAGCTGCTACTTCAGCTGAAGTGCCTGTTAAAAGACGTAAAGGTAATGTACCAAGCTTGTTCAGAACCGCTGGGCCAGATGCAAATGCATGTTCAGGTTGTCATAATCAACCGAGTTCAGGCGGTGCAGGTGACTTTGTTGCTAATGCCTTTACAGCTGAGGGCGTAACCGATTTTGAATTCGATACGGTTGACCCTCAGTTTTCAAATGAAAGAGGCACACCGCATTTACATGGTAGTGGCTATGTTGAATTGCTTGCTCGTGAAATGTCGATAGACTTACAAGCTATTCGCGCAAAAGCTGTTGCTAAAGCACGATCTACAAAGCGTACAGTTGCTGTAAAGTTAATAAGCAAAGGTGTAAGCTTTGGCGAGCTTAGCGCGCATGCTGATGGTTTTATTGATATAAATCGTATCGACGGTGTCGACCATGATTTGGTCGTGCGCCCATTTGGACAAAAAGGTGTTTTCACATCTTTACGTCAATTTAGTATTAATGCAATGAATGCACATCATGGTATACAAAGTGATGAACGCTGGGGTATGCAGTGGACGCATAGTAATGATTTTGATGAGGATGATGTTAAGCGTGAAATAACCAGCGGAGACATCAGTGCTGTTACTTTGTTTCAGGCTTCTTTGCCTTTGCCAATATCTGTTTTGCCAGAAAATAAAGTGCTTAAACATGCAGCTGTTGAAGGGGAGAGGTTATTTGTTAAAGCGGCTTGTGATCAATGCCATCGACAGACTCTTCCGTTACGCGCTTTGAATTTTGTTGAGCCCGGCCCTTTTAACTTGGCGGGTAACTTACGCCAAACAGATGGTCAGCTTGTTTATAAGGCAGAATTAAGTGAGGCGGGTTTAAAAAAAGATGCTAATGGTAATTGGCTAATTCCTATTTTTTCTGATTTGAAGCGTCACGTTATAGCTGATGCTGATAAACCCCATTTTGCTAATGAAGGTTTAAGTCAACGTTTTAGTGCAAGAGATGAATTTATGACCGCTAAGTTATGGGGTGTGGGTAGTACAGCACCATATGGTCATCGTGGTGATGTTACTACCTTAATGGATGTAATTTTACATCATGGCGGAGCGGCAAAGGAATCACGTCTACAGTTTGAAGGTTTGACTGATTTAGAACAAAGAAAGATAGTGGAATATTTGAAGACACTGCAACTTACGCCAGTAAACACCTTGGTGAATAATTAATGAAGTGTGTTATTGATAGCCTTCGTCTCTTACTTTATAAATTTGTAGTGTTCTTGTTTATGTATGCTTTATCGTTAGATGTTTTAGCTATTGAGTCACCGCATATGATAGATGAAACGACTAGTTCAGGTATATCACATGAATATACCGGGGGGTGGGAGTATTTTGTTGGTGGCGGTGTAGCGGTATTTGATTGTAACAGTGACCACTTTCCGGATTTATATATAGCAGGGGGTTCTGCTAAAGCAGGTTTGTATATTAATGCCAGTAAGCGAGGTGGGAATTTACGTTTTGTTAAAAAAGATAAAACCTTGTTGTCTATAGAAAAAGTAAGTGGTGCTTATCCTATCGATATTGATAATGACAATATTTTAGACCTTGTTGTTTTACGTGTAGGAAAAAATATATTGTTTAAAGGCAAGGGCAATTGTGAGTTTGAAGATGCAAGTGCTATATGGGGCTTTGACGGTGGTAGTGCATGGACAACGGCTTTTACTGCTACATGGGAAAAAGGGCAGGCATGGCCAACACTCGCATTTGGTAACTATGTTGACCGAGCTTTACCGGGCGCTCCTTTTGGTACTTGCCATAGTACCGCTTTATTTCGTCCGAATGAAAAGGGGCGGTATAGTAACAAAGAAGAATTAAAACCCGGTTATTGTGCCTTATCAATGTTATTTACAGATTGGAATCGTTCAGGTACTGCTAGCTTACGTATAGCGAATGATAGGCAATATTATCGTGGAGGGCATGAGCAATTATGGCGTATTGATCCAGAGAAAAAACCGCTTGAGTATACGCAAAAGGATGGTTGGCGTAAGCAAAAAATTTGGGGTATGGGCATAGCATCTACAGATTTGAATCAAGATGGCAGGCCAGATTACTACGTAACAAGCATGACAGATAACAAGCTAAGTATATTGGATACTCGAGATGATAAGCCAACGTATAAAGATATCGCTTTAGAAAATAATGTTACTGCGCATAGGCCTTTTACAGGTGGCAGTGTTTTGCCTTCAACAGCTTGGCATGCTCAATTCGAAGATGTGAATAATGATAGCTATACCGATTTATTTGTTGTAAAGGGTAACGTTGAAGCAATGACAGACTTTGCCATGAAAGATCCGAATAACCTTTTTTTAGGTACGCCATCAGGCAAGTTTTTTGAAAGTGCGGAAAAATCAAATGTACTGAGTTTTCTTCGTGGCAGAGGAGGCAGTATCGCTGATTTAAACTTGGATGGTTTAGTTGATATGTTAGTCGTAAACCGTGAAGAAAATGTACAAGTATGGAGAAACGTAGGAGCAGATACAGGCAAAGATATGTCTATGTCAAAACCTATGGGTAACTGGGTGAATTTAAAAATTGTACAAAATGACAGTAATGTAAATGCTATTGGTGCATTTATAGAGGTACGTATTGCTGACCGAACCCAAACAAAAGAAATTACTGTTGGTGGCGGCCATGCGGGCACCGAAGCGGCCTTGGCGTCGGCTCGGACGGGTGCATCAACGTTACTGCTCACGCATAACATCGAAACCCTGGGGCAGATGAGCTGTAACCCGGCCATCGGGGGTATTGGTAAGGGGCACCTG
>JAHDBX010000001.1:24039-36142 GCA_020630145.1 Gammaproteobacteria bacterium
GGGTTTTTTGCTAATCAATATTCCCGTATAACAAGAGATAAGCCAACAGCTGATGTGTGGGTGCCCGCAGCACAAGCGACAAACTAAATAATGATTTAAGAGTAAATATAATGAGTGAAAATAAACTAGAGCAATTAAAAAAAATGACCGATGTGGTTGCTGACACAGGCGATATTGAAGCAATTCGGCGTTATAAGCCACTTGATGCGACAACCAACCCATCGTTACTTTTTAAAGCTGCACAAATGCCACAATATGAAGGCTTAGTTAACGATGCTATTGCTTGGGGAAAAGAGCAGTCTACTAATAGAGAAGAAATTATCACTTGTGCTGCTGATAAATTGGCCGTACTTATTGGTGCTGAGATTTTATCTATTATTCCGGGTAGAATTTCTACAGAAGTTGATGCACGCTTATCTTTTGATACGACAGCAATGCTTGATAAAGCTCGAGCATTAGTTGCTATGTATGAGTCATTAGGTGTGTCAAAAGATCGCTTACTTATTAAGGTAGCATCAACTTGGGAAGGCATAAAAGCAGCAGAAATATTAGAGCAAGAAGGGATTAAATGTAACTTAACCTTGTTGTTTAGTTTGGCTCAAGCTGTTGCCTGCGGTGATGCAAAAGTATTTTTAATTTCACCTTTTGTAGGGCGAATTTTAGACTGGTATAAAGCTAATACCGATATACAAGAATATACTAGTGAAACAGACCCTGGTGTTATTTCCGTTAGGGAAGTTTACAATTATTACAAACAACATAATATTGATACAGTCGTTATGGGTGCGAGCTTCCGTAATATCGGTGAAATTGAAGCCTTGGCGGGCTGTGACCGTTTAACCATCAGCCCAACATTACTTGCAGAACTAGAGAATGATAGCGAAATTCTTGAGAAAAAATTATCTCCGGATATGATTAACTATAAAGTTGATAGAATGGCGATGGATGAAGCGAGGTTTCGCTACGATATGAATCAGAATGCTATGGCAACAGATAAGTTGGCAGAAGGTATTAGGCAGTTTGTAGTTGATCAAATAAACTTAGAGGTATTTTTGTCAGAAAAATTAATAACTAATTTAAAAGGGTATGCTTAACATCAGCATCAAAAATATGTGATTATAATAGTCTGCTTAGAGCCAGTAAGTAGGCTTTTATATTGTCACTGAATATTCGGTTCTAATACTCTATTTTATATATAAAACAATGTGAGCGTTTAAGTATTGCCGTCCTTGGCTAATGGAGAGATAAATGACTCAAGCCCTTATTATTTACTTCGAGTACAGGATATATAAATCTCTTTCTTCCAGTGTTACACGTTTGGTTAACGCGCTACCAATATTGTTATAGTCTTCTTCAAACTCAGCTGCTAATTCAGCAGATAGTTTGGGTTCATTGTATTTACGGCAGAACTTAATAACGGCATTAGCAATACCGTTCATGTCGCGGCGAAACTCTTTGATAATATCTAAGCTGTGTGCATCGTCGGCTAGGTTTTGTTCTAAGTAAACATAGAACTTAACATTTTCTTTTAAGATGTGACTTTGAAATTCATATTTAAAGCTGTCTAACTTTGCCGCCATTTTTTTGTAATCTTTTTTCAAAAAGCAATCTGACCAAATTTCACCAAATAAATTAACGAGTCTAGCGTGGTCGTTTTCAAGTTCTGGTATTAAGCAGGAGTCGTAGTGAATGCCTTTGTTGCCTGAAAAATTTGTTGTAATCGGCGTGCTTAGATTTGCGGCTGGCGATCGTCCATTTAAAAAATTATATATTGCTGTTATCACGGTAGGTGTTCTCCATTAATAGTTATTGTTTCCAAACTTTAGTAGTCATAAATATGACCGCGGTATATGCGTCCATACAAAATAACTACACCTGTTGTAAGTCGGCCGCTATTTTGACTTTCCGCATAGCATGCGTCAACAACGAATCGTTGCAAAATTATTGTTATAAATTAGATAAAAAGAATATTTACTACACTTAATCAAGCGTTTACGAACATTTATCGCTTAAAAAAACGTTTGTCTGATCAATAGCGCCGTTTATCTGCATGTGAATAAAAGTTTTACTTGGGTTTACATATGAATTTGTCGGCTTGCCAAGTGTAGGAAAATTAATCATCAGGATAAGTAAAAAGAAGCATTGTAATTTTGCATGGTGTAATAGCGTCATGAATGTGTGATATGTTAGAAAAAAAATAAAAACATGCATGGCACTTGGAGGCCTAAGGTGAAATTGGATGTCCTGGTTAGTAGGAATAAAAATAAGAAAAATGGCAGAGAGTATGTAGGCGAAAACCTACAAGAAAATGCGGAAATATTACCACCCGATGCTCGCCGACATGAATCAATTAGCATTGAATTTAAAACACCAGCAATTGTTATTATAGGTGCTGGTCCAGTAGGTATTCGATGCGCGCAATTAATTTTAGATACTAATTATAATCAAGACGTCATTGTTTATGGTGATGAGTCAGCAGACCCTTATGACAGAGTAAATTTGTCTGCCTATATAGCAGGTCATGTTTCAAGAAAATCTTTAGCCAACCCAGTCAACGCAAAAATACCCAATAAATTTAAACAAATAACAGACTGCCGTATAGTTGAAATTAACCGGGAGAAAAAATACGTTGTAGACCAGTATCAACGTCGCCAGTCATATTCAAAATTAATATTGGCAACGGGTTCATCAGTTAAGCCTTTAATGATTGATGGGGTGCGTTCAAGTTCTATACGCGCTTTGCGAACAATTGATGATGCGGATTACTTACTATCTATAAAAGATAAGATCCAACACTTAGTTATTGTTGGGGGCGGTTTGCTGGGCGTTGAAATTGCAATAGCAATGAAAACAGCTCGTTTAAATGTGACCTTGCTCGCGCCACATGGCTTGTTAACAAAAATGATTAGCACAGAAGCATCAGAGGTATTGGGTGACTACTTGCTATCACAAGGCGTATCATTAAAAACGAATGTAGCAATAGACAGTTGTAGAAAAACAAAAAAAGGGACGTCTTTATTTCTTGCTGATGGAGAAACCTTAGCATGCGATGAAGTTGTTGCTGCAATTGGCACACAGCCAAATACTGCTTTAGGCGAAAGCGCTCATTTGAAGTTGGAACAAGGTATTGTTGTTAATGATCATATGCAAACGTCAGACCCTAATATTTACGCGATAGGCGAATGTGCTGAGCATAAGAATGTGTTGCATGGTTATGTAGCACCTGGTTACTCGCAGGCCCAAGATGCAGTCGATCATATGCATAAAGTAAACAGGCCCAAGCAGATTGCATTAAATAAAATTGAACTTAAAGTGTTAAAGCAATCCGTTACTCTAGTGGGTGAGACGTCGTTGCATAACGGTGAGTGTAAAAAAGTTGTTTATGTAAATAAATTTAGTAGTGAATACCGGCAGGTTTTCATAAAGAAAGGCCGCTTAGTGGGTTATATTTCAATAGGTGACTGGGCCGCCAGTAGGCAATTACAACAAGCCATTAAAAATAAGCAGCGTATTTATTTCTGGCAGCTCAAGCGTTTCAAGGAGCAAGGCGAACTGTGGAAGGAGTCTGCATCTATAACAACAAATGACTTGCCGGATGATTACATTGTTTGTCTTTGTAATAATGTTACACGTCAGAAAATTAGTCATTCAATGGCTGATGGCAATCGTACAGTTGAGTCGATAGGTGCTGCAACATTTGCGGGTACAACGTGTGGTAGTTGTAAGTTTATGATTAATGAAATGCTCGATCAACCTGTTGAGCACCTCGTTATGCGGCATCATAAAAAAGTCGTTGGTTTTTCTCTGGTGTGTTTGTTATTAATCGTGATGTATGCTGTTATGCCGCCAGTTAATGCTGTGTTATCAATAGAAAATGGTTGGACTATTGCTAACTTCTGGTTTGACAATTTTTGGAAGCAAGTAAGTGGTTATGGCTTGTTAGGTTTTATGTTGTTGGCTGGCGCATATATAGCGCGCAGGCGAATTAAAAAAGTTAACCTTGGACATTTAGATGACTGGCGTTTATTGCATATTATTATAGGCGTGATAACAATGGGTATACTCTTTTTACATACAGGTATGCGCTTTGGTGAAAACTTAAATAAAGCGCTTATGATAGTATTTTTAATTGCCGCGTTTATGGGATCATCAGTTGGTATATTAATGGCAACGAGTGGCCATTGGCCAGAGGCAAGGCTGCAAAAATGGCGTCATGTGATATCGCGTTTTCACTATACATTATTATGGACGCTCCCCGCTTTACTTATTTTCCATATTATTTCCGTTTATTACTTTTAATAGGCAAGCCTTCTTAATACACCTACTTAATAGTTTATTATTTTATGACTTCTTTTCGTTTTCGTTTTTTCCATTTTGGGATAATGGTTGCTGTTATTCCAGCAATTTTTTATGGTTATAACTTAATATGGGGTGATCAAGGATTGTTTTTAATTGGTGATACGAGTCATGGTCATCATCAAATTGAAATGCAATGCGACGCTTGTCACACCTCGCCGTTTGGTGGAGAAGAGGTATTGCAAGATGCATGTGTAGATTGTCACGCTAATGAGTTGAAGGTATCGAGAGATAGCCATGCAAAGTCTAAATTTACTGATCCACGTAATGCAGAATTGTTGTCTGTTTTTGATGCTAGGCAGTGTGCGGTTTGTCACCGTGAACATCGACCAGAAATTACCGGTGATATGGCTGTTGCTATGCCGAGTGATTTTTGTTTTCAGTGCCATGCTGAAATTATTGAAGAGCGCGAGAGCCATGCTAATCTTGCTTTTGATTCTTGTGACTCGGCGGGTTGCCATAACTACCATGATAATACGGCGCTTTACACTGATTTTTTAACAGATCATATGCATGAGGCTGATACTAAAAAGGAAGCACGTTTACCTTTGCGTAACCAGTTAGAAATATATGTAAAGAAAAATGATATAGATCAACGCAGCACGAAAATATCCAGTCCTGATTGGCTTGTTAATGGCGATGAAGTACAACAAAAGATAATTGAAGAGTGGCAAAGTAGTGCGCACAGTGTAGTTGGTGTTGCTTGTTTGGATTGTCACACGGGCGAAGAAGTGTCTGATGAAAAAAGTGCGATACATTTATCGATAGCAGTATGTTCAGATTGTCATGAAAGCCAAGCGCTGGGGTTTCGTTCCGGTAAGCATGGCATGCGTATAGAACAAGGCTTGCCACCTATGACGCCTGCTATGGCTAAACTGCCTATGCATGAAGAAAGTAAACATAAGGAGTTAAGCTGTGTAAGTTGTCATGGCGCGCATACGGTTGATACAAACTATGCTGCTGTTGATAGCTGTTTAGGTTGTCACGCAGATGAGCATACCAAGGCATATCAAGAGTCCGCTCATTATCGTTTATGGCAGCAAGAACAAGCCGGCGATTTACCTGCTGGCTCGGGTGTGAGCTGTGCAAGCTGCCATATGCCAAGAAGTGTTGACACTAAAGACGAAAATAAACTTGTATCTGTTGAACATAATCAAAATGCAAATTTACGGCCAAATGAAAAAATGTTGCGCAGTGTATGTATGAATTGTCATGGTTTGACATTTTCATTAAATGCACTAACTGACAAGGAGCTCATTAAATGGAATTTTAATGCAAAACCGACCGGAGAATCTGAAACCATGCAGATGGTAGAAGATTATTTAAAAAAACGTGAATAACACGGAATAATAAAAGAGGATAAAAAATGAAAAGTAAACTAGTTTTGTTGGCATTCCTGTCAACCAGTGTAGTCGCATTGAGTGGCTTTAGCTTGTTTGGTGGTGATAAAGAAGAGGGTAGCGTGTCATTGCAACGGATGGCTGATGCTATGTTCGCTGTGATGGAAGCGGATCGCGCCAACTATACAAAGGAAGTAGTGCATCGCATGCAAAATGTCGAAAAAATAGTTGATGCAGATGAGTTTTGGGAAGACAAAAAAGCCTTGCCATTGCCGGCACAAATGTTTCGTTTGGGTGCAGAGCGTGTAGCTGAAAAAGACCTTGGTTTTACTTATGGCTTATTATCACAGTGGCCTATTAATAAACAGAATAAAGCAAAAACAAAAACAGAAAAAGAAGGTTTGGCTTACATTGCTGAGAATGCAGGTGAGAATTTCTATGGCAGTGAAAAACTAGGCAGTGATACATATTTTACAGCGGTCTATCCAGATGTTGCCGTTTCAAAAGCTTGTGTAAGTTGCCATAACGAGCATAAAGACTCGCCACGAACAGATTTTAAACTAGGCGATACAATGGGAGCGGTTGTTATACGTATTAAAGCGGATTAGAGCAAATGGCCGGGATGGTGTGATGGCAAGCTTATTCCGGTCTAGCTTTGTTTTGTTAAGAAGAGAGTATGTACTAAGAAAGTATTGATCTATCTTTAAGGAATGGTGGGCCCTCGCAGACTCGAACTGCGGACCTAACGATTATGAGTCGTTTGCTCTAACCAACTGAGCTAAGGGCCCTTAAAATAGAATGCCCTGATTGCTATTAACAATCAGGGGCGCAAGGATACACGATTATTCTGAATCTAGGAAGCTTCTTAGTAGCTCAGAACGGCTTGGATGGCGTAATTTTCTTAATGCCTTCGCCTCAATTTGGCGAATACGCTCACGGGTTACGTCAAATTGCTTGCCGACTTCTTCTAGTGTGTGATCAGTGTTCATGTCGATACCAAAGCGCATACGTAAAACTTTGGCTTCTCTTGGCGTTAAACCACCTAAGATATTGCGTGTGGCTTCTAATAAGCTTTCAACAATTGAAGATTCAATAGGTGATACGGTTTTGCCATCTTCAATAAAGTCGCCCAGATGAGAGTCTTCATCATCGCCAATAGGTGTTTCCATTGAAATAGGCTCTTTAGCTATTTTCAATACCTTACGTATCTTGTCTTCTGGCATTTCCATACGTTCAGCGAGTTCTTCTGGTGTAGCTTCACGGCCTTGTTCTTGAAGGATTTGGCGAGAAATACGGTTTAGTTTGTTGATCGTCTCGATCATATGTACAGGAATACGGATCGTACGGGCTTGGTCAGCAATTGAACGTGTAATAGCCTGACGTATCCACCATGTTGCATAGGTAGAAAACTTATAGCCACGGCGATATTCAAACTTGTCTACCGCTTTCATTAATCCAATATTACCTTCTTGAATAAGGTCTAGGAATTGTAGGCCACGATTAGTGTACTTTTTGGCAATAGAGATGACTAAGCGCAGGTTGGCCTCAACCATTTCTTTCTTGGCGCGACGTGTTTTTGCTTCGCCAATAGACATTGAACGGTTAATGTCCTTGATATCGGTAATGGTCAATAGCTGCGTGTTTTGCATGTCTATTAAACGGTTTTGCAAAGCAACAATGTCATTTAAGTTATCGCTGAATGCTTGGCCGTACTCTTTATTTTTGCATTGTTCTTTAATCCATTTAGGATTAGTTTCATTTTGCTGAAATGAGTCAATAAAAGTTTTACGTGGCATTTTACAGCGATGTACGCAGATGCTCATGATTTCGCGCTCAACTTTGCGTATTTCGCCAATAACCGCGCGCATGTAGCGAATCATCTTGTCGATAAACTGCTGCGTAAAGCGAAACTCAAGGAAAGCCTCGCCGGCTAATTTTAGGTGTTTATTATCTATAGATAAGATTTTGTTGCGTTTACCAACCGCTTTGCCTAAGAATTTGTCCATCATTATGATTTTTTCGGCAATTTCTTCAGGGCTAGGTCCGGTATTCTCTTCTTCGCCGTCACCTTCGGCCTCAGCTTTTTCAGCTTCGGCTTTGCTTAATGCAGGTGGAATATCTTCGTCGGTAATAGGTTCTGCAAAACCAGCGACCATATCAGGAACACGTGCTTCACCTTCCAGCGACATTTTGTAGTGTTCGCTAACCAGAGTCATAGCATCAGGTAGTTGTGCAAGTGCTGATAGTGTTTGGCCAATACCTTCCTCAATACGTTTGGCAATTTCTATTTCGCCTTCACGAGTTAGTAGCTCAACTGTGCCCATTTCACGCATATACATACGTACCGGGTCAGTGGTACGTCCAAATTCGCTGTCAACTGATGCAAGTGCGGCCGCGGCTTCTTCGGCAGCATCTTCATCTGTAGCTGTATTGTCGGATAATAAAAGGGTGTCAGCATCAGGCGCAGTTTCCATTACCTTGATACCCATATCGTTGATCATACTAATGATATCTTCTACTTCATCAGTATTGACTAAATCATCCGGTAAATGGTCATTAACCTCGGCATAGGTTAAGTAACCTTGCTCTTTACCTTTGGTGATAAGTTCTTTGATTCGGGATTGTTGCGTTTCAGCGGCTGCAGCAGAGTCAGTCATTGATTATTAACCTAATTTTATATCCAGCAAAAAGCCGCGGAGTATAGCAGCTATTCAAAATTTTGCCGGAATATCTTATATAATGTGAGAGTTTCATGTGGTTGGGCTTGATAACATATAACCTATATGTAGTTCAAGATATTGATTTTTCAAGTACTTTCGAGGTTTTATGGCAGCATTAGAGACACCGGTCTGTAATTTTGGGCAGGCAGGCATAGATTTTACTTTGCCGGGGGTAGATGGACAGAGTTTAAGCTACGCAGATGCAATGGGTGAAAAAGGCCTTTTGCTGGCTTTTATTTGTAACCACTGTCCTTTTGTAAAGGCTATTCAGTCACGTATGGTTAAAGATGCGCTAGATTTGCAGGCTTTGGGCGTTAATGTTGTGGCGATTAATTCAAATGACGCAAAAGCCTACCCCGAAGATAGTTTCGAGAATATGCAAAAAGAGGCGTCATTGCATAATTACCCTTTTCCTTATTTGTACGATGAGACGCAAGCAGTCGCTAAAGCCTATGGTGCTATTTGTACGCCAGATTTTTTTGGTTATAACGCCAGCGGTGAGTTGCAATACCGGGGGCGCTTGGATGCCAGTGGCCGGGCACAAAGTGATCAAGCAATGCGTCGGGACTTATTTGAAGCCATGAAATTGGTTGCTGAAACAGGCAAAGGGCCCAAAGAACAGTATGTGAGTATCGGTTGTTCGATTAAATGGCGCTAACCTTCGCGAAATAACGCGAAATCATTAGATGTATCGTCTTAAATCATCACTCTCCCCATTGAGAAAAGTGGCCAAATAAGGGATAATAACGCCGCTTTTCTTACCTTCTTACGTACAGTCTTACAATTCGATCTATGAATGATCCTAACAATTGAGGAAATTAATCATGCCTACACGTCGTGATCTGGCCAATGCAATCCGTGCATTGAGTATGGATGCCGTGCAACAAGCAAAATCTGGCCATCCTGGTGCCCCTATGGGTATGGCCGACATCGCCGAAGTCGTCTGGAACGACTTTCTAAAACATAACCCGCAAAACCCCAATTGGGTAGACAGAGACCGTTTCGTTTTATCGAATGGTCATGGCTCTATGCTAATTTATTCACTTCTACACTTAACGGGTTATGACTTAAGCATTGACGATTTAAAAGCATTTCGTCAAATGCACTCTAAAACACCGGGACACCCTGAACATGGTTATGCACCTGGCGTTGAGACAACAACAGGTCCGCTAGGGCAGGGTATCGCTAATGCTGTTGGTATGGCTTTAGCAGAGTCTATTTTAGCTGCCAAATTTAACCGTGATGACGCGAAAATTGTTGATCACCACACTTATGCATTCTTAGGTGATGGCTGTTTAATGGAAGGTATTTCGCACGAAGCATGTTCTTTAGCGGGCACGCTTAAGCTAGGCAAGTTAATAGCCTTATATGACGATAATAATATTTCTATCGATGGTGAGGTAGAAGGCTGGTTTACAGATGATACAGCTAAACGTTTCGAATCTTACGGCTGGCATGTGATTGCTGATGTAGATGGCCATGATGCCGACGCGATTAAGGCCGCCGTTGAAGAAGCAAAATCTGTTACTAGTAAGCCAACAATAATTTGCTGCAAAACACTGATTGGTTTTGGTTCGCCTAATAAGCAAGGCAAAGAATCTTCGCATGGCGCACCTTTAGGTGACGATGAAATTGCCTTAACTCGCAAAGAGTTGAATTGGCCACATGCGGCATTTGAAGTGCCTGATGATATTTATGCGGGTTGGGATGCAAAAAGCAAAGGTGAAACAGAAGAACAAATCTGGAATCAAGCTTTTACAAACTACCAGGCAAAATATCCTGAGCTAGCGGCTGAGTTTAATCGCCGTATAGCAGGTGACTTACCTGAAAACTGGTCTGAAGTGATTGATACTTACATCGAGTCTGTGCAAGCAAGCGCAGATAAAGTGGCAAGCCGTAAAGCGTCACAAATGGCATTAAATGTCATTGGCGAAGTTTTGCCTGAGTTGCTGGGTGGCTCAGCTGATTTAGCCGGTTCAAACCTCACGATTAATAGTGCATCAAAGGGCGTGTCTGCTGACGATAAAGACGGCAACTACATGTACTACGGTGTGCGTGAGTTTGGTATGTCGGCCATTATGAATGGCGTGACTTTGCATCGTGGCTTTATACCTTATGGTGGTACTTTCTTAATGTTTTCTGAGTACGCGCGTAATGCATTACGCATGGCAGCGTTGATGAAGCAGCAAAGTATATTTGTATTTACCCACGACTCGATTGGCTTGGGCGAAGATGGCCCTACCCATCAACCTGTTGAGCAAGCGTCTACTCTTCGTTTGATGCCAAATATGTCAGTGTGGCGTCCTTGTGATGTAGTGGAGTCGGCCGTGGCTTGGAAGTCTGCCATTGAAAATAGAACAGGCCCGAGTTCATTATTGTTTTCTCGTCAAGGCTTACGTTGTGAAGCACGTGATGCAGGCCAAGTTGCTAACATTGCTAAAGGCGGTTATATCCTAAAAGATAGTGAAGGCGAGCCAGAAGCGATTGTTATTGCAACAGGTTCAGAAGTATCTATTGCTGCTGAAGCTATCGAAAGTATGTCTGCAACAGAGCAAAAGAAAGTGCGTTTAGTATCAATGCCAAGCAATGACGTATTTGATGCGCAAGACGATGCATATAAAAATGCAGTATTGCCAGCAAATGTGACTAAGCGTGTAGTGGTTGAAGCGGGTGTAAGTGACTTTTGGTATAAGTATGCCGGTTTAGATGGCCGCTTCATTGGTGTAAACACCTTTGGTGAGTCTGCACCAATTGCAGATGTCTATGCTCACTTTGGTATTACAACAGACAATATAAAAACGACATTGACCGAGTTGCTATGACAATAAAAGTTGCTATTAATGGTTATGGCCGTATAGGCCGCAACGTACTACGTGCTATTTACGAAAGTAATTATCGTGAAAAAATAGAAGTAGTCGCGGTCAATGATCTAGCGGATGCAGATACCAATGCACACCTAAGCAAATATGATTCAGTTCATCATACCTTTGATGCTGACATTCATTATGCTGATGGTGTTATGACTGTTAATGGCGACAAAATCAAAGTATTTAATGAACGCAACCCGGCAGATTTGCCTTGGGCAGAGTTGGGTGTTGATGTTGTTCATGAATGTACAGGCGTCTTTCGTAACAAGGAAAAAGTAGCCGGGCACTTACAGGCCGGTGCAAAAAAAGTATTGATTTCATCGCCGGCTAAAGGCGGTGAAGTTGATGCGACAATTGTGTATGGCGTAAATGACCACATTTTACGTGCTGAAGATACGGTTGTATCTAATGCTTCATGCACAACAAACTGTTTAGCGCCTCTAGCGAAAGTATTGCATGAGGCTGTTGGTATAGAGAGTGGAGCGATGACAACGGTCCACGCTTATACCAACTCGCAGCGTTTAATCGACGTTTATCATAAAGATAAGCGTCGTGCGCGTGCTGCTACGCAATCTATTATTCCAACAACAACCGGTGCAGCAAAAGCCGTAACACAGGTGTTGCCCGAGTTAGCTGGAAAATTGCATGGTTATGCGGTTCGTGTACCAACTATTAATGTTTCAATGGTTGACCTTACTTTTGTACCTGTGCAAAAAACATCTGTTGATGATATTAATAAAAAATTAAAAAGTGCAGTAGGCTCACTGAAGGGAGTGGTTGCTTGTAATGCCTTGCCATTAGTGTCTGTTGATTTTAATCA
>JAHDBX010000001.1:36152-37177 GCA_020630145.1 Gammaproteobacteria bacterium
AATCATAACCCACATTCTTCAATTTTTGATTTAGATTTAACCATGATGGTTGGCGACAACTTAGTAAAAGTGGTTTCGTGGTATGACAATGAGTGGGGTTTCTCAAATCGTATGATAGATACCACTATTGCAATGATGCAAGCAAACTAAATAACGACTTTAATCTTAATTTAACAAACATAGCGTAATATAAAAATATGTCCGTATTAACATTCAATGATATCGATTTAAGTGGCAAACGTGTATTAATACGTCAAGACCTTAATGTTCCAGTAAAAGATGGCAAAGTGACAAGTGATGCGCGTATTCGTGCCAGCATTCCAACATTGCAAGCGGCTTTAAAAGCGGGAGCCAAAGTCATGGTGATGTCGCACTTGGGTCGGCCAACTGAAGGTGAATATAATCCTGAATATAGTTTAAAACCTGTTGCAGAACACCTCGCTACATTGCTGGATGCACCAGTAGATTTTGTTGCTGATTGGGTCGATGGTGTAGATGCGCCAGCAGGTACGGTTACCGTTCTTGAAAACGTACGTTTTTTAGTAGGTGAAAAGAAAAACGATGCAGCGCTAGCAAAAAAAATGGCTGCTTTGTGTGACGTCTATGTGATGGATGCTTTTGGTACGGCGCATCGTGCGCAAGCATCAACGCATGGCGTTGCTGAATATGCACCAGTAGCCTGTGCGGGCCCATTGTTGCAGGGTGAGTTAGATGCCTTAGGTAAAGCTTTGCATAATCCAGCTAGACCACTGGTCGCCATCGTTGGCGGTTCAAAGGTATCGACTAAGTTAACAGTGCTAGAAAGTTTGTCAGAAAAAGTTGATCAACTCATTGTTGGCGGTGGCATAGCCAATACATTTATTGCGGCAGCTGGCCATGAAGTAGGCAAGTCCTTATATGAAGCTGATTTAATTGATACGGCGAATGCTTTAACAGCCGCCGCTAAAAACAATGGCGGAAACATTCCAGTGCCGACAGATGTCGTGTGTGGAAAAGAGTTTAGTGAAACCGCTGAGGCGGTATTA
>JAHDBX010000094.1 GCA_020630145.1 Gammaproteobacteria bacterium
ATACGCCCATGCAAAACAAACTGTGCCTACGGGTTTTTCTGCAGTGCCACCGCCTGGGCCTGCAACACCGGTAATTGCTAAGCTCCACTCTGCATGGCTCTTATCTAATGCACCCTCAGCCATTGCTCTAGCAACCTCAAGGCTAACAGCACCATGGCGTTTTATCAAATTATTTGCGACACCGACCATATCAACCTTGGCTTTATTAGAGTAGGTAATAAAACCGCCGTCATACCATGCAGACGAACCGGCTACATCGGTAATGAGTTTACCCACCAAGCCACCTGTACATGATTCAACTGTGACCAATTTTTCAGTATGCCTTAAAAGCTGTTCTGCTACGTTTAAAAGCACTTAATTTCAACCTATGCCAGAATATTTATTTACCTTACCACCAAGGTTAGCAAGGCTCAACTCCCAAGCTTCAATTCGGGCGGAATAATAAAGCGCTAATAAAAAACTGTTTAAATTTGTTAAGATGGCGCCTATGAGCGAAACCACTAACCATACTCCTATGATGCAGCAATACTTGCGCATCAAAGCCGATCACCCGCATGAAATGATGTTTTATCGCATGGGTGATTTTTACGAACTCTTTTTTGATGACGCCAAAAAAGCGTCAGATATATTAGGTATTACCCTTACTGCTCGCGGCAAAACGGGCGGTAACCCTATACCTATGGCGGGTATTCCCTATCATGCAGCCGAATCTTATTTAGCTAAACTCATTGCCGCTAATGAGTCTGTTGTTATTTGTGAACAAGTTGGTGACCCCGCTACAAGCAAAGGCCCCGTTGAACGACAAGTCAGCCGTATACTAACGCCTGGCACCGTAACCGATGAAGCTTTACTCAACGATAAACACGAATGTTTGCTTGCTGCCATTAACCCCCAAAACAATAAAATTGGTTTTGCCTATATAGATAGTAGCACCGGTCATTTTGCAGTATTAGAACTTGATACGGAAGAACAATTACAAGCTGAAATTAGTCGTGTAAAACCGGTCGAAATTTTATTGCCTGAACATGCACACAATGACAAGCATGACTATGGCTCTGCCGCACTACGTTTACGGCCTGACTGGCATTTTGAACCAGCATCGGCCGAGCCAATGCTCAATAAACAATTTGGCAGCAAAGACCTAAGTGGCTTTGGTTGTGAAAACCTACCCCTTGCCATTGGCGCCGCAGGTTGCCTTTTAAATTATGTGCAAGAAACCCAGAGAACAGCCTTGCCACATATTAATGGCTTACAAACGCTAAACCGAGAACAAAGCCTACAACTTGATGCTGTTAGCCGACGCAATTTGGAAATTGAACAAAGCATGCATGGTGATCCGAGCTGTTCTTTATTAGCGGTGCTGGATAACACGCAAACAGCACTCGGCAACCGTTGTTTACGCCGCTGGCTAAATCAACCGCTACGCGATCAGAACATTATTAATGCACGTTTAAGTGCTGTAGACACCTTGCTACAAGAGCGCTGTTACGAACAACTGCATCCCCCCCTAAAAGAGATTAATGATATAGAACGTATTACCTCACGTATTGCGATAAAGTCCGCCCGCCCGCGCGACTTAAGTGGCTTACGTAGCACGCTACAGGTATTGCCTGAACTTAAAAAATATATACCGGCTAACGATAGCTACCTAGCAAACTTGCAAACAGATATTCAAACCCTAGATGACTTACTCGCTACTTTGCAACAAGCTATTATTGAAGAACCACCTGCGCTAATTCGTGATGGTGGCATGATCTCACCTGGCTACGATAAAGAGCTTGATGAGTTACGCAGCATACGCGATGACAGCCAAACGTATTTAAATGAGCTTGAAATACGTGAACGCGAACGTACAGGCGTTAATAGTTTAAAAGTGGGCTACAACCGTGTACACGGCTACTATATTGAAATTAGCAAAGCGCAAAACGCGACGATCCCTGATGACTATACCCGTCGCCAAACATTAAAAGGCACTGAACGTTATATTACACCCGAACTTAAAGTGTTCGAAGACAAAGTATTAAGTGCTAAAGACCGCGCCCTATCCCGTGAAAAGGCGCTATATGATGACTTATTAGACGGCATGGCTGTGTATGTAAAACCTCTGCAAGATACCGCCAATGCCATTGCCAGCTTAGACACACTTTGCTGCTTTGCTGAACGTGCAAACACGCTGCATTACTGCCGCCCTGAATTTAACCAACAAGCCGGCATTCAAATTAAAGCAGGCCGCCATCCTATTATTGAATATATAAGTAACGATAACTTTATTCCTAACGACCTTACCTTCAATAATGAACAGCGTTTATTATTGATTACTGGCCCGAATATGGGCGGTAAGTCGACCTATATGCGTCAAACCGCTTTAATTACACTAATGGCTTGCGTTGGTTGCTTTGTACCAGCTGAAAGCCTTGTATTAGGCCCTATAGACCGCATATTTACCCGCATAGGGGCTGCTGATGATTTAAGTTCTGGTCGCTCTACTTTCATGGTAGAAATGACTGAGGCAGCCAATATATTACACAATGCCACTGAAAACAGTTTGGTATTAATGGATGAAATTGGTCGTGGCACCAGCACCTTTGATGGCTTATCTTTAGCCTATGCCTGCGCACAACATTTAGCCGCTAAACTTAAAGCATTTACTTTATTCGCCACCCATTACTTTGAACTCACCAGCCTGTCTGACGAATATAGCAGCATACAAAATGTACATGTATCGGCTACTGAGCACAAAGACCATATTGTCTTTTTATATGCAATAAAAGATGGGCCTGCAAGTCAGAGTTATGGTCTGCAAGTTGCTAAACTGGCTGGCGTGCCCAGCACGGTAATTCAGCATGCTAAAAAACAGCTTACTTTGCTTGAAAAAGGCAGCATTAACAAAGCAAATAGTCCGCAAATAGACTTATTTGATAGCCCAATAAGCAACATCACGGAAAATGAGCCTAGCGAAGTAGATACCTTCGTTGCGAGCCTAAATCCTGACGAATTAACGCCTAAACAAGCCATGGATGCCCTATATGAACTCAAAGAAATGGCGAATAAATGATACATCTGGCTGCTTGAAAGTGTAGAGTCAGGTATTATTAGCAAAAACCTTAAAAGACCGTATATGACAGCTCTTAGCAAAATAGGCATTATTGTCCGCATCGAAAACAGCAAAGTTAAAGACTCGCTTAACTTTCTGCATGCGCAGTTACAAAAGCTAGGCGCAGATATACTGTTTCATACAAGCTGCCAAGGCATATTGAACGACAATAAAACCCGTTATGTTGACTTTGCTGACTTTGCCGACCGAGATGCTTGTATTGTTATTGGCGGTGATGGCACCCTGCTACATGCTTCACGTGCATTGGTAGACCTGAATGTTCCAATTATTGGTATTAATATGGGGCGGCTAGGCTTCCTTGTTGATATCTCTCCACATGAAGCCAGCAAAAAAATAAGCGAAATATTTAATGGTCATTACAGCACCGAAGAACGGTTTTTATTTCGAGCTGAAGTTGAAGAAGACAAAGAAATAAAGTCATGCGAACTCGCTGCAAATGATATCGTCATCAGCAACTACCAACATCAACGCATGATTGAGTTACAAACCTTTGTTGATGGACGCTATATTAACCACGAACGTGCAGACGGTTTAATTGCCTCAACACCCACTGGTTCTACTGCCTATGCATTATCAAGTGGCGGCCCTATTGTTCACCCCGCATTGAATGTATTAACACTGGTACCTATATGTCCACATTCATTAAGCCATAGACCGTTGGTCATTAGCGCGGACAGCACTATAGAAATTGTATTAGACTCGAATTCAGAATTTAGAGCACAAGTCTCATTTGACGGCCAATCAGGACAAGTTATCAATCCCGGTGGTTGTGTCCGCATTACACGTTATGAAAAGACGGTTAAACTGATACATCCACAAGATTATGACTACTTTGGTATCCTACGTGCCAAATTAAATTGGGGTAAAACCTTAACCCCTTCAACATAAATTTATTTATTGACCATGCTTAACCAATTACGAATCAATCATTTTGCTGTTATTGACGAAGTTATTGTCGACTTCGAATCCGGTTCATCCGTACTGACCGGCGAAACAGGCGCAGGCAAATCTATTTTGCTTGATGCCCTATCCATGGTACTCGGCGACCGTGCTGACAAAACAGCCGTAAGACATGGGCATGATCGTGCAGATATCACTGCCATATTTGATATAGCTGATCAACCCGCAGCACGTGACTGGCTTAAAGAGCAAGAGATGGATGTGGATGACGATGTCATCATGCGCAGAACCATTAGCAGTGATGGAAAATCAAAAGCTTTTATTAATGGTACACCAACCACTCTACAAAGCATGCGTACACTTGGCGAAATGTTAGTCGACATTCATGGGCAACATGAACACCAATCGTTAATGAAAGGCGATGTACAGCGACAACGCCTAGATCGATTTGCACACAACGAATCACTGTTACACACTTTGCAGGCACAACAACAAAGTATTAAAGCCACTCAAAAAGCCTTAAAGGAACTACAAGGACCAAGCGATGATCGCGAAGAACGCATTGAGTTATTGCAGTTTCAAACAGACGAATTAGAAAAGCTAGCGATACAAGAGAACGAATGGGAAAACATAACAGAAGAGCATAAACGTTTAACGAATGGTGGTCGCTTACTCGACACCGCCAACCGTGCAATTTACCAACTCTATGAATCTGAAAATGACAACGTCAATAGCATCCTTGGACGTATCCAGTATGAAATAGATGAACTCAGTGATGTTGACCCTAAGCTAAAAGCTGTTAGTGAAAATTTAGAAACAACCACCATCAACTTGCGTGAATCTGTTGATGCATTAAACAGCTATGCAAGCAGCCTTGATATCAATCCGCAGCGCATAGAATGGCTCGATCAACGCATGACAGCTATCAATGATTTATGTCGTAAACACCGCGTAGAACCCGAAGCATTAAATACCTTGTTTGAAACACTTTCACATGAGTTGGAGCGTTTATCTAGTGCTGGCGACAATATAGAAAAGTTACAGCAAGAGCTTAGCAAGCAACGCGAAGCCTATATGAGCACCGCATTAAAAATTAGTACAAGCCGTAAAAAAGCCGCTAAAAAAATATCTGAGCAAGTCAGCCAATATATGCAAGCCATGGGCATGCCCGGCGGCCAGTTTGCTATTAATATAGACAGCAACAGCGATGATAACCTGACTGCACATGGTTTAGACAATATTGAATACCAAGTCAGCAGCAATCCTGGCTTACCATTACGCTCATTGCGCAAAGTTGCATCCGGCGGCGAACTATCGCGTATAAGTTTAGCGATTCAAATGGCTACTGTAGAAGCTGAAACCATCCCTACCCTTATCTTTGATGAGGTTGATAGCGGTATTGGTGGAGGCATTGCCGAAGTTGTTGGCCAGCACCTAAGTCAACTTGCAGAGCACAGACAAGTACTATGCATTACTCACTTACCTCAAGTCGCAGCACAAGCACATAATCATTTATTCGTCAGCAAAGCAGCCAGCGATAGCAGCACTACCAAATCAGAAGTAAACAAACTGACTCAAGAGCAACGTATAGAAGAAGTTGCGCGTATGCTAGGCGGCGTAGAGTTAACTGAACAAAGCTTATTGCATGCTAAAGAAATGTTAAAGATCGCTTCTTAGCATATATTTTCTTGATGAAAAAACGAGAACTTCATATAAGTTATTTTGCACTTAGCGTAATTATATTAAGTGGGTGTTCAAGCATAACAACATGCCCAATAGGCCAGGTAGAAAAAACGGCTTATGAAGATGGTTTAAATGGTGCACAACTACAGCCCAAGGTAAAACTGTATCAAGAAGCCTGTTTGAAACAAGGTAAAGATATTGACCTATCTCAATACACTGAAAACTATCAACAAGGATTAAAACACTACTGCAAACTTAATCTTGCATTTGAACTCGGTCGAAATGGAGGAACATATAGAAATGTATGCAGTGACAACTTTACAAAAAAATATTTATCTGGTTTAAAAATATACCAATTAGAAGCCGAGCTAAAGAATGAAGACATCCGCACACCTGCCTTTAACAATGGCGTAAACCCCAAATTATTTGAGCACTAAGTTAACATTACGAGTGCAAGGCCATATCCCAAGAACAAATGGCAAGCTATTAATTGACGCTTTTTAATTCCCCTCCTTAATTTATACATAGCTACATCAAAACAAGACGGTCCAATAAACAATGCGAAGATATATGTCATCATATTAAATGACAAATGCACAACTTCTTTTAAAACAGAAATGCCTAACTAAATACTTAGTTAGGCATTAACAGTAGATATAATCTAAAACTATAATTGGTGCCGATGGCCAGAACCGAACTAGACAAGAAAAATCATCTATTTAGCACATTACGGGGCGTTTTCGGGGCATATTTATCCTAAAAATCTACATACTCAAAAAAAACACATACTTCAATACTATTGCTATAATTAGCATATATTTTAACAAATATTAAAAAAATCAAAAAGACTGCTTAAATTTACTTTATTATTCGCGTTTGCCGGTTAGTGACTTAAAAAATCTAATCTTTCATCAACAAAAAACATATAGAAATAATATACAGGGCAATAATGGGCACAAAGTTCAAAAGGATATAGTACCTAGGGTCGAAATCGGACAAACTAACAAATACAGTCGCACTACTCAATTCGTGTAATTTTTGTGAAAAA
>JAHDBX010000095.1 GCA_020630145.1 Gammaproteobacteria bacterium
TTTGCCTACTTGCAAACGCTGTTTACACCAGAACAGCTAACCTTACATAATGTAGACGCACTAAAATTTAACTTTAGCGAACTACTACCCAAACAGCCTGAACAAGCATTTAGAATTATTGGTAACTTGCCTTATAATATTTCTACACCCATTTTGTTTCATTTGCTAGAACATAAGCGAAAAATAATCGATATGCACTTTATGCTACAAAAAGAAGTCGTCGAACGTATGGCAGCCGCACCTGGAAATAAAACCTACGGGCGCTTATCGGTGATTTTGCAATATTACTGCCAAGTCGATTATTTATTTACCGTCAAACCTGGTGCGTTTACACCTGCGCCTGCCGTTGACTCAGCTATCGTTCGCTTAACGCCACGCAAAACTGCGCCAGCAGAAGTGGGCTCCACCAAAATCTTTGAACAACTCGTGACAAAATCATTCTCACAACGCCGAAAAACCCTACGCAATAACGTAAAGGGCCTATTAAACGAAGCAGATATACAAGCATGTGATATTGACCCCAGTACCCGGCCAGAGCAATTATCACTCGATAATTTTGCAGCACTATCACTTTGTTTGCATAAAAAAGCAGCTTCTACTTAATTTTTATGCCCGACGTTCGCTATAATAAAGTAAGAATAGGAATAAAAAATTATGCCAAATGATTCAGATATATCAGTTGATGTAAAAACTAGCTATATAGACACACAATCATCAGAACAAGATAATCGCTTTGTTTTTTCATATACGATTAAAATCACCAACTCTGGTGCTGTAGGCGCCAAGCTACTTACGCGCCATTGGTTAGTAACCGATGCCAATGGTAAAGTACAAGAAGTTCATGGTGAAGGTGTAGTGGGTGAACAACCTCATCTACAGCCTGGTGAAACATATGAATATACTAGCGGTACAATACTAGAAACATCTATCGGCACAATGGGTGGCAGCTATCAAATGATTGACGACAAAGGCCAACCCTTCGATGCAACGGTCGATGAGTTTGTTCTTTCTATCCCACGTACCCTGCACTAAGTAGCAAAAGCACACTAAATATATGAGCAGCACTGTATATGCCATTGGTGATATTCAAGGTTGCTACAAAGAGTTTAAGGCGCTGCTCAAAAAAATTGACTTTGCCCCCGATACTCAACAACTTTGGATAGCGGGTGACCTAGTTAATCGTGGCCCTGATTCACTTCAAGTATTACGCTACATTAAAGCTTTACATGACGAAGGCGCCGCCAAAGTTGTATTAGGCAATCATGATCTACACTTACTAGCGGCGGCTGCGGGTTTGCGCGAACAACATGCTAGCGACACCCTTAAACCCATACTCAAAGCCAAAGATAGTGACCAACTGTGTGAGTGGCTTAGCCAGCAGCCATTAATGCACTACAGTAAAAAACATCGTTTTGCTATGACACATGCTGGTATATCCCCACAATGGAGTATTAAAGAAGCCTTATCATATGCCCAAGAAGTAGAAAGCATATTGCGCAGCGACAAGAGATCATCATTACTCGCTGCAATGTATGGAAATGAACCAAATTTATGGGACACAAAACTTACGGGCATGAATCGCTATCGCTTTATTATTAATGCTTTTACACGTATGCGTTTTTGTGACGAAAACACAGGTGCACTAAACTTTGACGACAAAAGCAAACCCGGTATGCAAGCTCCCCACCTTAGCCCATGGTTTGCATGCAAAAGCCGCCAACACAATACTCGCATAGTATTTGGGCACTGGGCAGCCTTAGAACTCAGTCACGAAGAATGCTTGAAACACGGTGTATTCCACATTGACACTGGCTGTGTTTGGGGTCGACAATTAACCGCTCTCAACTTAAGCAGCTTGCAACGAGTACAAGTTAATAGCGAGTTAGCAGCCTAATATGTACACGAAACTTACTTATTTAATCGGGGCGGCAATGCTAAAAATTACAGGCAACATAAACAAAACGTGGTTAGCGCTTATATTAAGCAGCCTACTAATAGCATGCGCGTCATCACCTAAAGATCACGGCAGTTCATTGAGTGATGCTCAAGGCATATATTGCGCAAACCCACAAAGCTATGCTGGCAAAGCAGTTGGCTCCGGTCATTGTGTCGCATTAATTCAAACATGCAGTGCCGCGCCACTCACAAAATATTGGCGCCCCTCTATACCCGTTAAAGGCAATATTATTCCTGCAGGTAGCATCATAGCGACCTTCAAAAATGGCCGTTACCCTAACAAAAGTGGCTACCATGCCGCTATCTATATATCACAAAATAAAAAAGGTATATTAGTCTGGGACCAATGGGTAGGTAAACCCGTACATAAGCGCTTAATTCGGTTTAAAGGCGGCAAAGGCGCAGCCAGCAATGATGGCGATCGCTATCGACTAGTGAAGTTTATTAGGTGATTTAATACCTTTAATCGCCATTTTAATTACTGCTATTCACAAACTATAGTAAACTGTTTTCACTTCGCCTTACAACGAACTGATAGGAAAGCATTATGTCTACAGGTACCATTATATTTTTAGTCGTTCTAGCTATACTGATTTTTTACGCCATCAGTATATACAATCGTTTAGTGTCTCTTAAAAACCGCTTTCAAAATGCTTTTGCTCAAATTGATGTACAACTCAAAAGGCGTCATGACTTGATCCCAAACCTAGTTGAAACGGCTAAAGGCTATATTAAGCACGAACGTGAAACACTAGAAGCGGTTATATCAGCACGTAACGAAGCCTCAGCAGGCTTAAATGCGGTTAAAGACAACATGACTGATGGTAGTTTATTACAGCAACTCGGCAATGCTGAAGGTATGCTAAGTAGCGCTTTAGGCAAATTAAGCGTTGTTGTTGAGGCCTACCCAGAACTAAAAGCGAATGAAAACATGATGCAGTTAAGCGAAGAACTCACTTCAACTGAAAATCGCGTTGGTTTTGCTCGCCAAGCCTATAATGACGCCGTCACAGCATATAACGAATACAAGCAAAGTTTTCCACCTGTGTTTTTCGCTAACTTTTTTGGTCATAGCCTAGATGCTAATTTACTTGAGTTTGAAGACCGCGCTGAAATACAGGCGGCACCCAAAGTATCATTTTAAGCCATAGCCATTAGTTTACTCACAAGCTTGTCGCTATGAACTTTTTTGAGTACCAAGAACAAGCACGGCGTAGTTCACGTTACTTAGTCGTGCTTTTTTTAATTGCTACCTTGCTAATTATTGGCTTTCTAGATTTAGTTATTAGTAGCTTCTACCTTTTATCTAGTCAGCGTATAGGCATGCAGTACAGCGATATCCCCCTCTCTGTACATGCATGGGTATCAGGCAGCATCGCTATATTTATTTTATTAGTGAGCTTATTTCGTTTACTATCTATTCGAAAAGGCGGCTATAAAGTTGCAGAAGCATTAGGTGGACGACGACTTACCGCCAGCAAAAACTCTAGTGAAGAACTGCGCCTATTAAATATAGTAGAAGAAATGGCTATCGCAGCAGGTACAGAAACGCCTGTTGTTTACGTACTAGAAGATAGCGCTATTAACGCATTTGCCGCAGGACTCACAACACACGATGCTGTTATAGGTGTTACTCGTGGCGCTATAGACTTACTTAACCGCGAAGAAATGCAAGGCGTTATTGCGCATGAATTTTCACATATACTGAATGGTGACATGCGCTTAAATCTACAAATGATCGGCGTGTTATTTGGCATTACTTTTATCTCGTATATGGGCAACCAAATAATACGTACAGGGGCACGCTCAAAAGATTCAGCCCCTCTCGTTATTGTGGGTGTATGCACAATTATTATTGGCTTTGTCGGCATATTTTTTGCCAGCATGATTAAAGCAGCCATTAGCCGCCAACGCGAATACTTGGCTGATGCTTCTGCTGTGCAATATACCCGAAATAATTTAGGCATAGCCAATGCCTTAAAAAAAATTGGTGGCTGGACTATAGGCTCACACCTAGCTGCGCCCAAAGCAAGCGAGTACAGCCACTTTTATATAGCCGATGGCGTTAGCATGATTGCTCGTGGCTTATTTGAAACACACCCACCTTTAAAAGCACGCATAAGCCGGATAGACCCACAATGGGATGGCGAGTTTCCTCTTGTTAAGCGCACACGCCAACAGATCATGGACCACCATAAGCGCAAAAAAGTCAGCGATGCTCAATCGTTTAAAACCTCAGCCAAACACATATTTAACGCAGAGAACAATGCCAACGTTAGCGTTGCAGCAATTACATCGGCTATTGCACTGACAGGCATGCCCAATATGGACCATGTGCAATATGCACAAAACATGCTTAGCGATATACCAAGTAATTTGTTAAGAGACATACATCAACCTTTAAATGCCTACGCTATTGTTTTACTACTACTCATTCACAATGACATTGATAACTGGGAAAAGCGTATTGCAGGTATCGATAAAGACATGTCAAAAATTATTATGTCGATACTACGTGAACATGTGCCCATTATTAAAGGTTTGCCTATAAAGTACAGACTGCCTTTGCTAGAACTCGCCATGCCTGCACTAAAATCACTATCTGTTGCTCGACAAGGTATATTCAAAAAAGATGTTATCAAAACACTGCAATCCAACAATAAAATTGAACTATGGGAATGGTCTTTATATCGTATTATTCGTTTGTCCTTAAACCAACCCGAACCCACAACAGCAAAATACAGTCGTTTCTCCCAAGTTAAAAATGAATGCGAATTAATATTAGCGACAATAAGTCACCTTGGCAGCAAAGATAAAACCAAGCAACAATCCGCTTTCTATACAGCCGCCGCCCATTTGGGCTTACAAACAAGTTCACCAGAAAAATTCACACTGAGCACCAGCGCACTAAGACAAGCTTTACAAAAGGTTGCGCAACTAAGACCATTATTAAAACCGCGTTTTTTAAAAGCGCTGGTGCTTGCTGTTCAAAGTAATGATGAAATTGAAGTAGAAGAAGTCGAACTGATTCGTGCTATATCTGAAAGTATTGACTGCCCTATGCCACCAATACTTTCAAATTAAAAACAGGCAAAAACTACGGTAATAAAATTGTTGAGCCTGTTGTTTGCCTAGACTCCGCGGCCTTATGCGCTGCAGATGCATCTTGCAAAGCAAAGCGCTGTCCAATATGCACATTTACAATGCCTTTTTGCAAAACATCAAATAAATCATTTGCCGTAGCGGCTAATGCTTCCGGTGTAGAAATATAATCAAACAAGGTTGGGCGTGTAACAAATAGTGAACCACGCTTTGCTAAATCTAACAAATTAACATCATTAACAGCACCTGTAGCATTTCCGTAGGACACTAATAGACCACGAGCTTGCAAACAATCCAATGAAGCAAGGTAAGTATCCTTACCTAAAGAATCATATACAACCGGCACGCCTTTCCCAGCCGTTATTTCTTTCACTTTGTCTGCAATATTATCTATAGGTGTATCAGCCATACTAATAACATAATCAGCACCGTTGCTCTTCGCAATCGCACACTTTTCTTCAGAGCCACTAATAGCAATAACGGTTGCGCCCAAATGTTTAGCCCATTGCGTGGTAATAATACCCACGCCACCGGCTGCCGCATAAATAACAATAGTGTCACCCGCTTGTACCTGATACGTTTGCTTTAACAAGTATTGCGCTGTCATGCCTTTTAATAACGATGCAGCTACTATTTCACCACTAATATCATCAGGTACTTTTACTAAATTCGCTACATCTAGTACACGTTGCTCTGCATATGCACCTTGCTTAGGTTGCACACAGGCAACACGATCACCTTCAGAAAAGCCTGTAACATTTTCGCCCACTTGCTTGATGACACCTACAGCTTCCGCACCTAAGACAAATGGTATATCCATTGGGTATAGACCTTTACGAAAATAGGTATCAATCATATTAAAGCTAATCGCTTTATTATCGACTAACACATCCTGGCTACCTAGCGAAGGCAAGCTGATATCTTGCCATGACAGCACATCAGCATCACCATAATCGTTAATTACAATTGCTTTCGTCATCATATTCCACCACTAGGTCATCCGATAAATTTTCTAACAATTCTTGCAAATCATGCTGCAACATATTATCAGGCAAATATGCCTGTATATCCGCAATAAACATCATATCACCTGCCATTGCAGCCGCTTCACAACGTGTATTTAAATGCTCAACATTAATATTGTGTTTGGCTAATACAGTTGAAAGTTCTTCAACGATACCAGGCCTATCATTACCGATAACAGACAAACGAGTCACATTGCGCAGATCAATCCCTTGATAAGTACTAGCGCGGTTAAATACATTAATGCCATGCTCGTGCAAATCTGCCAAAGCTTTCTCTAAATCTGCTTTTTTATCAGCTGCAACTTTCACTCGGATTAAACCTGCAAACTCACCACCTAAACGCGACAAGCTACTTTCTAACCAATTGCCATCATGCAATTTAATGGCATCCGACAATAGTTGCACGACACCAGGACGGTCATCCGCTATAACGGTAATTAATAACGACTCAGACATGACACCCTCTTGTTAAGTATAAAAAAACCCTCTGCTAGCTAACTGCTTCAGGCAGCTAGGAGAGGGTTTTTATCTTTGTAATCTACGCTATGCTTTTTATAACCGCGTTTAAGTTGTTTCTTTTTATCTCGAAATACTTTGGCTTGATTAAATTGCCGCTGATATTTTGCCACCGGGTTATTTTTCTTCATAATAAACTCCTT
>JAHDBX010000096.1 GCA_020630145.1 Gammaproteobacteria bacterium
AAAATAGATAAAAGGTAGTGAATCTAGGATAATCATTCTTCACTATTTATATTTACCCATTGCGCATCTGTAAAACTCACGTATTGCGCATGGTGCTTTTGTAAAAATTTATATACTGCCAACTCATTATTGTTAATTGCATCTGCAATATCACTTAATAATGTTGTTTTCCAAATACTTAATAAATATTGCTCGCGCACAGCGTCACGAGCAATAGTTATATCAGCGGCCACTTTGCGGCTTTGTAAAGATTTAAAAAGATCTTCGGGAAGATTGACTATGTCGCAAGCACACACCATTATATAAGGCGTAGAAGCTGCCTTCATTGATGCCTCTATTCCAGCCAGAGGCCCTTTGTGTTCCTGCTTTGATTTATAGGCAGTATCAACAACTACTGGGAATGTATATTGCTGATAAACATCTTGATTGCGATTTGCAGAAACAATGATATTTTTATAAAACGGTTTAAGCGCGTCTATTGCATGCTCAATTAAAGGTTTTCCTTGATAAACGAGTAAACCTTTATCTTGCCCGGCTATACGTTGCCCCTGGCCACCCGCCAAAATAACCGCTGTTGTATCTGCGTACATATTTATTGTTTCTTAGTAAAAAACGCTACTTTTGCAAATGAATTGATGAAGGCGAATAGAAGCCAATTGGTGACTTCTATTTTAACAGATTACTTTCTAGCTACATAATTTAGCGAAAAATGCGTAAACGCTTACTACTCTTAGCTTCTGGCATAAAAGCGCTTTTCATAACAACATCAAGATCCATCTGCACCTCTTCATCTACATAAAATGCAAAGCTAGTCGTATCTTCTGTTGGTGGTTTAACTATCTCTTCTTTCACACTATTAAACATCTCCGTAAGTTCTGGATCTTCAATATTCTTACATGTGTGAAAAACCTTCGGCAGCAACATTGGATCACTCATCTTGATCACAACATCATACTGAATAATCAAATAGCGTGACAGTCGCGAAAGACTGCGCAGTGCATCTGATGACAAATATAATTCTTCCATAACTTTCCTCTTAATAAAACAGGTCGACTTCAGTAACGCTGGCTATATTTTGATCCATTTTCACCTTATGTCCTTATGATTTACTTTTGTTTGTTAACTACGTCACAAAAATATATTGCAACAACAAAGTGCGTTAGCAAATGCATTTTTAACGCAGCAAATAGCATATTTATAGCTTATTCAGATAAGCGGTATTTTTCTCATGACCACTTTTCCATAATTCTGACTTAAATCAAAAACATCTTCTATTTACTTGTTTTTTATCACGCTAACTTATCAATAAAGTTTAGTTAAACCGTCTTGCATATACGTACTAACAAATAACAACTGTAAACGTATAAACTATTATCAATGTCAATTAGTCATGTTAATGACATTATGCTTGCCGACATATTTATTAACTAAAAACCTACATATTTAACGGCATAAAAACGGTTTTATATAACAAGATTAATAAATTTAACTCAAAAAAAAACCTTAGTGAAAACTAAGGTTTTTTTGAAGCGTGTTATTTTAACGGTAGTAACGTATCTTTTCATTGCCATACTTATCTCGCACAACAATGTTATCGACACTAGATTCAATCATGCGCATAATGCGCTCATCTGCATAGAATACAAAACTTGTTGAATCATCCAATGATGGCTTAGCCATTTCTTCTTTTAATTCATGAAACATTTCTAATGTATAACCATCGTCACTGCCTTCACACGTATCAAACACCTTGGTTAGTACGAGTGGGTCGCTCATTTTAAGTACAACATTATGCTGTAAAATTAAATAGCGCGTTAACTTTGACAAGTTACGCAATGAATCTGAAGACAAATACAACTCTTCCACGGTATACCTCTTATTTTTTGCATAATAGATTACTAGCTAATAATATCGGTCAAACTATAATTATCATTAGCCATTCTTTTGCCAAACTTTATTGATTGCGTTTTATTTTTTTTATCAAAAATCTGGCAGGGTGTAATGCATGACGCACTTTCTCACCCAAAGGAAAAACACCTTGGCTATGCGTATAAGAATACAGTAGCTCTGCGCTCAGAGGCGCACTAACAACTCCACGAGATCCATGTGCAACGTTGATGAATAATCCTTTACTAAATCTACCTTGTTTATATACTTTCTTCAAGCGCCCATGACGCAAATCGTGATAATTATTTTCAAAGTAGTTAAGGTCAGGAATAGGTCCAACAACAGGTAAATAGTCAGTAGCATGACAACGTGCACCTACTCTTGCACCAACAATATCTTCTTCTCTTAGTCGCATTTCTTTATATATATCTGGCAAACTTACGCTAAGTTTATTCAAATTATCAAAGTCGTCTTTTTGACTAATTTGACTTGATGCATCATGCAAATTAAAACTTGCACCAAGGCTGTGCTCACCATTTTGTGATGGCGCGACATAACCTTCATAACAAATTGGCATTTGTAAACGTTTACTAAATTCATTTTCTTTTATATGCGTCACTTGACCACGTATACTTTTAAGCGATAAAAATTGACACTGATCAAATTGTAAACACGCTTCGGCAGTTGTTAAAACTAGCAATGCACTAGTACTTAATACCTTACTATGCTTATCACTCAACACCCATGCATTATCTATGAACTGTATGTCATCAACATGACAATTTTTTTTCATGATAATGTTTTCATGCCTTAATAAGTTTTCGCACAATTCAACTGGGTTGACATAGCCGCCTTGCGGCATATAAATACATTGTTTATCAATAGGCATGCCTATCAAATCACGTGCTTCTTTGTCATCTAAAAAACGTAACAATGACTCAGGCCAAACTTCAGTCTCTTTGAGCTGTCGTAAACGCTGCTGACTTTTTTTGTCGTAAGCCACATCTAGCAAACCTGTCTGAAAAACTGCAGGCTGCTGCTTGAGTGCGGCTAAACTATATAAGTATGCCTGATGATAAAAAGCATATTGCACCGAATTATATGCACTAAAACGACAATAGATCATTGCCTGCTTATTACCAGATGCTTTTTGTGCCGCGGCATGTTCGGCCTCAATTACATGCACACGATAACCATTGTCAGCAAATTTTCGCGCTGTAAAAGCGCCAGCCAAACCAGCGCCTATAATCGTTATTTCTTTACCATCTTTATTACGGGCATCACAAGAATGAGAGAACCAGGGCGCATCACTTGCTAATGATGAACGCTGTTGTTGTTCAACTAGTTCACCGCGCAGTAGCTCACGTTTATTACCATAGCCTTTTTGCTTATTCACCTCAAAACCTACTGCTTGCAAACCTCTACGCACTGAACCAGCGGCAGTATAAGTTGCAAAACTGGTCGTCGGCTTGCTCAATAAACTTATTTGTTTATACAAGCTATCAGACCACATTGATTCATTCAGGCTAGGCGCAAAGCCATCTAAAAACCATGCGTCTGCAATATAACGACTATCAAGTAAAAACTGATCAACTTCACCAAAATATAAAGTTAAACAAACACGCCCAGAAAATAGATGCAACCTATGCCAGCCAGGCGTTAATTCAGGATAATGTTCAAGCAACTCTGCACTATAAATGTGTAAGGCCGGCCATAACTGTAAAGCCGCGTGCAGATCCTGCTTTAATAATGGATGTTTATCTACAGAAACAAAGTGCAATTGCTTTTCTGGACATGTATTCAACCAAAGTCTGCACGCCGCCAAAAAATTTAGCCCAGTACCAAAACCCATTTCGGCAATAACAAAATCACCCTCAGACGGCCAACGCGATTGCAATTTATTTTGCTGAAGAAATACATACTCTGTTTCTTCAAGCCCATTATGCTGCGAAAAATAAACATCATTAAACTGTTTAGAAAAAGGCTGACCATCGCGCCACTCAATATCAGCGGGTTCAATAGCTTGTATATAGGGTTGATTATTATTTTTCACTTGTTATGCAAATTAAATCAAAAAGAGTTATCATTATACTATGAACATATCCGAAACTATGCAAAGCCTTTACGCCAATTACGGTGAACTAGAAGGCATTACCATCGAGTGCCAAAATGAGCTAATTGCCATTGGCATTAATAATAACGCTGCCTCTGCAGAAATATTTTTGCAAGGCGCACAAATCAGTCGTTACCAACAAGCTGGGCAAGATCCAATACTATGGCTTAGCGATGAATGTGATTTTACAAAAGGTACGTCTTTACGCGGCGGCATCCCTGTATGTTGGCCTTGGTTTGCAGACATACGTAAAAACCCACAAGCTGTACAAACACAATTTACTGAGCGCATGCTTAACGATTTAGAAATGCATGGCTTTGTCAGAGTACGCGACTGGGAAATCAGCAAAATAGAAACACCAAGTCAAGACCTGACTATTGTAGAACTGCATTACCAAATTCATGCCGAACAAGAAAGGCAATGGCCTTTTGCGACAGCACTTGTTTATCGCGTTGAAATTGGTGCAGAGCTGAAAGCGTCACTAAGCGTACAAAACCAAGACAGTATGCCTTTTACCTTTAGCCAAGCACTGCATACCTATTTTTCAATCAGTCATATTGATGATGCAAGTATAAGTAGCTTTGACCAAGGCAAGTATATCGATACGCTTGATGACTGGAATACACATACTCAGCAAGGCGATATTGTTTTTGCTGAAGAGGTGGACCGCATTTATCATAGCGCACCCAACCCAACTGAACTTAGCGACAAAAACCGGAAAATCACTATTAGTAGTGAGGGCAGCAACAGTACAGTCGTTTGGAACCCTTGGATTGCAAAAGCAAAACGCTTATCTCACTTTGGCGACGATGCTTATAAGGAGATGCTATGCATAGAAAATGCAAATATTATGGATGACATCGTGTCTCTTGAACCACAAGAAAAACACACATTAAGTATAGTCATTAAATAACACTATGCAGAGAGGCTGTTATCAGCCTCTCTGCATATTTATGCTATTCAATCTAGGTTACTAACTAGGAAATTCTAATGTTTCTGAAGCTTTTTGCTTCTTGCCCAATTCATTGGCATTAGCACCACCACCAAAGTTTAGCTTCCACTCTAAGTTAGTACGTGAATCTGCATTATCCAGTGCGGCTTCCCATTCAATTTTGCCAGCACGGAATAATTCGAACAGTGACTGATCGAAAGTTTGCATACCCGCTTCACCACCTTTTTCCATAATTTCTTTTATTTCGTTCATTTCGCCTTTGCGAATCAACTCAGAAATATAAGGGGTATTAATCATTACCTCTATGGAAGCAACTCGACCGCCTAATTTGTCTGGTATTAAGCGCTGTGACAAAATGGCTTTCAGGTTTAGCGACAAATCCATCAAAATTTGGTTTTTATGCTCAGGCGGAAACATATTAATAATACGGTCAAGCGCTTGGTTAGCATTGACCGCATGCAAAGTACTTACGCACAAGTGACCTGTATCAGCATAAGTGATGGCTGCTTCCATGGTTTCTTGGTCACGCACCTCACCAATCATAATCATATCTGGTGCTTCACGCATAGCCTGACGTAAAGCATTCGCATAACTCAAGGTATCTAAGCCAACTTCACGCTGACCAACAATGGATTTTTTATGCCGAAACACAAACTCAATGGGATCTTCAATAGTTAGAATATGCCCGGCTATATTCGCATTACGATGATCAATCATCGCAGACAAACTCGTCGACTTACCTGAACCCGTTGCGCCTACCATAAGAATCAAACCGGTTTTCTCAAGTATTAAAGATTTCAAAACTTGCGGCAACCCAAGTTCATCAATCTGTGGAATACCCGCTTTAATAAAACGAATCACCATAGACACTTCACCACGTTGCAAATAGATATTAACGCGGAATCGCCCTAAGTCTGGCACACTCATGCCCATATCCAACTCAAGATTTTTCTCAAAATCCCGAACTTGTGCTTCACTTAAAAAACTATAGACTAATTTTTTAGCCTGGCCCGGTGCTAATTTATTTTTGCTAACAGGGACCATCTTGCCATTTATTTTGACGCTAGGCGCAGCACCTGTTGTAAAAAACAAGTCAGACGCTTCTTTTTCAGCCATCAATTTTAAATAGGGTGTTAATGCACTCATGTTAGTTAACCTTGAATTTTAAGCTCGCTGAGATCATCCATCAAATTACTTGCTCCGGACTCATTACCCTCTAACTTCAAGCGTAAACGTATATCATTTTCAGAATCAGCGTTTTTCAAGCCTTCAGTCATATCAATCACGCCTTCTTGAATCAGGTCGTACAAAGCCATATCAAAGGTCTGCATGCCATGCTCTTTTGATTTTTTCATTAACTCTTTCATTTCAGGGATATCGCCCTTCAACATAAGGTCTGCCATCAGTGGCGTATTAATCAATATTTCAACGGCTGCGCGTCGACCTTTACCATCTTTGGTTTTAATTAAGCGCTGTGAAACCACCGCTTTCAAATTCAATGACAAATCCATTAATAACTGTTCACGTCGCTCTTCGCTAAAAAAGTTAAGGATACGATCTAAGGCTTGGTTTGTACTGTTGGCATGTAAAGTACAAAGGCATAAATGACCCGTTTCAGCAAAAGCAATCGCATGCTCCATCGTTTCAGCTTCGCGCACCTCACCAATTAAAATCACATCGGGTGCTTGGCGCAGTGTATTTTTAAGTGCACCAAATCTCTGTATCCGTACCTTCTTCTCTCTGCGTAACAATACAGCCATTGTGGTTATTACTCAATAGGGTCTTCT
>JAHDBX010000097.1 GCA_020630145.1 Gammaproteobacteria bacterium
TTTAACACGTGAAATGCGCCTGGAATTGCAATTTTTAGGTCATCGTTTAGAGGAGCTGAACCGTTATTACGGTAATATGCAGCTACTTATTCATGATAAAAACACGGGTAGCATAACGGCTGCTTCGGACTCTCGCGGAGAGGGCTTGGCAATCGTTAAGTAACAAAACTTAACATAACTTTTATAGAGTTAGCTCTATAGTTGAGTGATAATCTTTACATAATAACTGTTTTACAAAAACTAGGAGAACATCATGCAAAAAATCGCCCTGTCATTACTTATGATATTTAGCTTGCAGGCTTGTACAACTTTAGATGCTTACACGCAAGAAGAAAAAACATCAAAATCTACTAATGGTGCTTTAATTGGCGCAGCCATTGGCGCACTAATCGGTATTGCGACATCTGACAATAAAAAAGAGCGCAAAGAAAGAGCGCTTAAAGGTGCGGGTATTGGCGCTATTACAGGTGGTTCAGTGGGTTACTATATGGACCAGCAAGAAGCTGAGCTACGCAAAGAGTTAGAAGCAACGGGTGTGAGTGTAACCCGTGATGGCGATAACATTATTTTAAACATGCCCGGCAATATTACCTTTGCTACCAATGTATCTGACCTTAAGGCAGAGTTTGTTCCTGTTCTAGGTTCGGTTGCGAAAGTGTTAGAGAAATATAAATCAACCATGATCGAAGTGGCGGGTCATACTGATAGCCGTGGTAGTGATGCATATAACTTAAACCTATCTAAGCAACGTGCATTATCTGTTGGTCAAGTATTGGCATCTAAAAATGTACAAGACGTACGTATGGATATCGTTGGCTATGGTGAAACATCACCTATCGCATCAAACGATACAGCAGCAGGTCGTGCAGAAAATAGACGCGTTAGTTTAACCTTGTTGCCTTTCGAAGAATAATCACGTAATGTTCTAATTGAAAATAGCCTCTATATAGAGGCTATTTTTTTGACTGGAATATTGTTTATTGAGTATAGGAATAAAATGAAACACGAAATTGATCCAACGGATGCAGCGCAGCTTGTAAAAGTTATGGCGGAATTTATCGCCGGTGTAGGTAAAATGTCGGAAGTAGAAGATGGTGTATCTATCTTTGGTTCTGCCCGTTTGCCTGATGAACATCCGTATTGTGTGAAGACAACTGAGCTGGCGTCAAAGTTAGCTGAAAAAGGTTTTGCGGTTATTACTGGTGGTGGCCCAAGCATTATGCGTGCAGCGAATAAAGGCGCCAAACAAGCAGGTGGTGAATCAGTAGGTTTAAATATTACCTTGCCGTTTGAAGAAGAGCCAAATCACCAACAAACTATTTCAGTACCGCATGACTACTTTTTTGTTAGAAAAGTGATGTTTGTTAAATACTCCATGGCTTATGTTTTTATGCCAGGTGGTTTTGGTACTTTAGATGAACTGTTTGAAGTGCTTAACCTTGTCATAACTGGAAAAATTGAACAGGGCCCAGTCATTTTATTTGGTTCAGATTTTTGGGGCGGTTTTATTGAGTGGATAAAAGATAGCATGTTAGCTATTGGCACCATTAATCAGGCTAACCTTGATGTTATTCGCATTACTGATGATATTGATGAAGTCGTTGAACAAATCAGCCAATACAATCAAGCAAAAGAGAAGGCATAAACTTACTTAGTGTTGGCAGGCCGGACAGTAAAAGCTACTGCGCTGGCCTATCGTTACCTGCTTAATTGTACTGTCGCAAGTTGTACATATTTCATTCTCACGCCCATAGACATGTAGCGATTGTTTAAAGTATCCAGGCTCGCCATTGCCGTTTACAAAATCGCGTAGCGTGGTACCGCCTTGCTTGATAGATTTGGCGAGTACGCGTTTTATATTTTGAGTAAGCCGTTCAAATTCTTTACGTGTGACTTTGCCTGCCTGACGACTCGGGCGAATACCTGACATAAATAAAGATTCACTTGCATAAATATTGCCTACGCCAACGACTATATTGGCATTCATAATGAAATTTTTAATAGCAACTTTACGTTTGCGCGACAAGTTATATAAATGTTCAGGGGTGAATTTATCACTTAAAGGCTCTGGCCCGAGTGATTGCAGCAGCTTATGGCTATATACATCACCGCTTTGCCAGAGCACACAACCAAACCGGCGAGGGTCATGGAAGCGCAGTTCTTTGTTGTTGCTAAAATGAATAATAACATGGTCATGTTTACGCAGTTCTAGATCTGCATCGACGATTCTTAAGCTGCCAGACATACCTAAATGAATAATCAGTCCACCATGTTCAAACTGCAGTAGTAAGTACTTAGAACGACGCTCAATACCAAGTAAGGTTTTTCCGCTTATCTTCTTTGCTAAGCTTCTAGGTACTGGCCATCTAAGGCTGCTTTGTCTAACGAGAACGCTTTCTACCGTTTCATTAATAGTATGGGGGCTTATACCCAGACGGGTAGTTTCAACCTCTGGTAACTCAGGCATATTCTTCTCATTTACGGTTTTATAGCTGCATAGTAAATACTTATATATGTAGATACAAGTACTTGGCTTAATGAGTAAAAATATTTTTATATAAATTGTCCTCTTTTTAAACGCTCACTCGTCATTAGAGTAAGATATCGATATTTATTCGAATATCATTAACTTAAGCTTATGAAAGTAGGAGAAAATAATGAAAGAATTTATGCTGATTTATAAAGGTGGCGACCCTGAAGCTATGCAAAATATGACTGATGCTGAAAGAAAGGAAACAATGGATAAGTGGGGAGAATGGATGGCCGCTTTACAGCAAAAGGATCAGCTTTCAACAGGTGGATCACCGCTACACTATAGTGGTAAAGCCGTAGATAAAGACGGGGTTGTAACCGATATGTCATCTTTTGAGATAAAAGAAATGGTAACAGGCTATTCTATTATTAAGGCAAATGATATGGAAGAAGCGGTTGAAATGGCCAAAGTTTGCCCCATTTTCGAGCACCCAAAAACTTCATTGGAAGTGCGTGAAATCATGCAATTAGGCTAAATTTTAGGCTTTCTTTAGGTGGCGTTCCAATTGTTGCATCATTAATTGATTCTCAATTGGGGTTCCGCCTGTTGTTTTTGATTGCTCCGCATACTCATAGGCTTGTTTAGCATTGCCTTGCATAGCATATAAGTGCGCTAGGGTTGATAATGGCAGGTGTGAACTTTTTAAGGTTTTATGATTTTGTAAAGACTTCACTTGTTTGATAGCACGAGTAATTTTGCCTGTATAAGCAATAGCGATAGCATGATTTAATTCTGCAATAGGTGAACGCGTAATGCGTACTAATTCCGTATAGTATGTTTCAATTTTTGGCCAGTTTGTTTGTGCAAAGTTGCTGGCAATGCAATGTTCTTGGGCTATTAATGCTTCTATATAGAATCGGCCCGGTGCGCCAGGTTTTAGCTTGTCTGCTACCTTAAGAATTTGCTTTGCTGTATTAATATAAGGTGCTTGCCATAGGCTTCGGTCTTGTCGGTCGATAGGGATATTAAAGCCCTCGTGGTCAACTCTAGAATCTATTCTGGCGATATGAAAATGCATTAGGGCTAATAAGCCTAAGGTGTCTTGATTAACAATTCTAGGCTCATCAGTCAGTATGCTGGTTAGGCCAATGGCTTCTTGGCAAAACATAAGGTTCATTGCTTGTTTTTCATCTGAGCTATGGAAGCCTTCATTAAAGAGTAAGTATATGACGGTATGTACCGTATCCATCATAGGTATTATTTGCTCATCTCTAGGGAATTCGAATTTATACTCGCTAAGCTTTTGTCTTGTGCGCAGCAGTCTTTTCTTAACTGTTTCAAGGGGTAAAACTAAGGCGCGTGCTACAGCAGGTATACTAAAGCCACAAAGTGTCTTAAGAATAAAAGGGATTCTATGTTCAGGTTTAATATCTTCATGGCAACACATAAAAATCATGCGTAACTGATCATCCTTGATTTTGCTTTCTTCAAACTCTTGCTCAATAGTATGACCGAGTGACCATTCACTTTCCAAGTGCTGTGACAGGTCTTCTGAAAACTTCATTTTTACCTTGTTTGCTCGAATAACATCAATAGCTTGATGTTTAGCGGTTTGTGTAATCCATGCTGCGGGCTGGTCGGGTAGCTTATTTTGCCAGTCTATCATTGCTTTATTAAAAGCATCTTGTAGCACGTCTTCAGCTAGTTCTAGGTTGTGTGTGCCAAATAGACGGGTTAGTACGGCAAGTAGTTTTGCAGAATGTGTTTTATACGTCTCAGAGATAAGTGTGTCAACATCACGCATATCAGTTTAATTCATTCATTGTTGGTGTGATATGTGAGTTTACTAGTTTATGTACTAGCTTAAGGTTTGAAGAGTTTTTCTGCGTCGGCTAAATCGAGTTCGTAGGCAAGGTTAAAGGTTGTATTTAATAGAAAACGTTGCTTATGCATGATGAACTGCAATGTTTCATTATTAGCAAATGTGATTGTGATCGGCGTGTCTTCTGATGATGGTGTAATAAAGTTGTCGGCCGGGTAGAGTAAGTTCTTTGCCGTAATGTCATACCATGAGTCTGCTAGGTTAATTAAGGCTTCTTCTTTGTAGAGCCTATCATTAATGCTGATACTGGTGAGTAGTTCGCTGCTGGTTAGAATATGTTTATCAAGCCAGTAAGCGGGCCCTGAACTGAGTAAGGCATAAATACGGTCATCAATTAGAAATATACGTTCTTTAATTTTGATATAACGGTGTTCAGAGTTAATCGCTTTGTCGCCAAAAAATATTTTTTGTTTATTAAGTTTTAAGTAATGATCATCGTTAAAACCAAATTCTGTAATATCTTCGACATTTTTAATGTTTTTATATATATCACTGTTTTGAATGGCGTTAATTTCCGCAATGCGTTCGGCTACACCACTATATTTAAAAGGTTTGATTAGTTGCCAATTATCTTTTTTGTTTTGAAAGCTATACGTATGTGCAGGGCTGCTAAATGCAATTTTAGTTATGTCTTGTGGTGGATAAACTTCATTTAGGTTTTTCTCGCCTTGCTGGCGAGCACTTAAAAATAAAATTAAAATGAATGCGCAGCAAACAAAAATTAAAAGGTTGTTCCATTTGCGTCGTTCGCTAATGTTCATATCGTTTTCCGTTTATGCCAGTACCATAATGCTGTCAGCAAAAGGCCGCATGGCAATAGTATTATATAAAATAAACTTATAGCAAAGAAATGTGTGTTACTCAAAGCCAAATTTTTGTCGGATGCTATTACCGCATTAATGGTGGCTAGTTCTTGTTGGTGAGTAAGCCATCTAAATAAGCGCAAGGCAACATTGATGTTGCCGCCATTGTTAAGGTAGGCATTGCTAATAAAGTCAGCGTCGCCTAAGAAAATAATACGCTGGTCTTGTTGCTCTTGCCTGTTCCGACTAAGTGCGGCGCCAATTGTAATAGGGCCGGCGACTTCACTCGTGTTTTCATCAAAAGCAATATTGCCTCTGATTAAGCCCGTTTCTGTCCAGCTGTCAATAGAACTTTTTAAGATAGGTGTATAAGTAAATACGCTATTACCTTTTGGGGCTTTAATGGCAATGCCTCGAGCTTGTGGGAATATGCTGACAGTTTTTATGTCATCTAAAATGGTACTGCCTTGGTAATTGTCTACAGGTACAAAATCTGGTTTTCCTTGTACATAGTTTTGGCTGTTGGCATCAACTATAAGGCCATCTAATAATTTGATATTCAATAGGTTTCGTATCGTTTCAGGTAGAGCTTGGCTGTCAGTGTCTGCTAGCCATAGTATATGGCCGCCTTGCTTGATATAGCGTACAATTTTTTCAGCGCTAATACTGTCAATGGTTTCTGTGGGTGCGGCCAGTACTAGAATAGATGCGTTTTCAGGTACGTTGCTGAGTTGTTGTAAATTGGTTTCAATAATAGAAAAATTATAGTCGCTTAAATATTGGTTAATGAGGCTGTAGTTGAATTTGGCATCATCATATGGCTGGCGTTCGCCAAAGCTACTAGAAAAGGCAACTAAATGATTGTCTTTGTTTAATAGTTTTTGTAATGCATTATGTATACTGTTTTCATTAATGCTATTAATAGCAACGACTTTTTTCTGGTATGAAATTTGAATAAGCTTTTCTGGGTCGTAGCCTAACTCTCTGGCGCTTTTAGGGTTGTCTACAGGGTTAATGAAATCAAAACTTATATTCCGCTTATAATTCAATAAGGGCTTGAAGAATTTTTGTACTTGTCTTTTATCTTTTTTCTTTTCAATAAACGCTAATATTGATATGTCATCTTGTAATAAGTCTATAAGTTTCTTTGTGTCTTCATGCAAGCTATTACGTTTGTTATGACTTAGGTCAGTAATGGCATGAAAGCGATAATTAAATAAACTAAAAATTACGAAGGCACAGATAGCTGTCGCGCAAAGTATATGGTTTTGTTGAATGAGTTGTTTGCGTATAGTCGCCATGTTTATAAGCGCTGCTTATCTAGTTTGATATAAGTCATGATGAAAAATATCGCACTAATTGATACAAAAAATAAACTGTCGTAGCTACTAATAATACCTCTTTGCGCATTTAACAGGTGTTCTTTAAAAGATAGCCAGTCAATAAATATATTGCTGCCATCAATTAATAGCCAATGTGTATTAAATAGTAATGCAAATATAAGTCAAGTTGATATAGCAGCAGGCGTTACGTTATTAAAAAATGTAGACACGAATAAAC
>JAHDBX010000098.1 GCA_020630145.1 Gammaproteobacteria bacterium
GTTTAGAAACGCCCAACTATGCACTGATATTACCAGCTGTAGCATTTGGTGGTTTAATCGGCGTTATTCTAGCTAAAAAAGTCGAAATGACATCCATGCCAGAACTGGTAGCTATACTGCATAGCCTCGTTGGCTTAGCCGCAGTATTAGTGGGTTACGCTAACTTTTTAAGTCATGCCACTGAGTTCACGGGCATAGAAAAGACCATACACGATGTAGAAACTTACATTGGTATTTTAATTGGCGCACTCACGTTCTCGGGCTCAGTAGTCGCTTACTTAAAACTCAGCGGTAAATGGGGCGGCAAGCCACTCTTGTTACCTGCTCGCCACTGGTTAAACTTAGCCCTGCTACTTGCCGCTTGTTACTTTGGCGTGCAATTTGTTAACGACGCTGCTAACGGTGGCGGCTTAAACGCCTTAGTCATTATGACCATCATTGCACTCATATTCGGCATACATATGGTTGCCGCTATTGGTGGCGCTGATATGCCAGTTGTTGTATCCATGCTAAACAGTTATTCAGGCTGGGCTGCAGCGGCATTAGGCTTTATGCTTTCTAACGACTTATTAATTGTAGTCGGTGCATTAGTCGGTAGCTCTGGTGCTATCTTGTCATACATTATGTGTCGTGCAATGAACCGTAACTTTATCTCCGTTATTGCGGGTGGTTTTGGTACTACCTCATCAGGCGGCGGTAGTGGCGCTGAAGATATCGAAGGCGAAGTCGTTGCAACCAATGTTGACGAAGTAGTCGACATGCTAACCTCTGCCAAAGAAGTGATGATCATTCCGGGCTACGGCATGGCAGTTGCACAAGCGCAGCATACCGTTAGCGAAATTACGAAAAAGCTGCGTAAGCAAGGCGTCAATGTACGCTTTGGTATTCACCCAGTGGCAGGTCGTATGCCGGGCCATATGAATGTATTGCTAGCTGAAGCCAAAGTGCCTTATGACATCGTATTCGAAATGGAAGAAATCAACGAAGATTTCCCAGACGTTGATGTCTCTATTGTTATTGGCGCAAACGATATTGTTAACCCTGCCGCACAAGAAGTACCCGACAGCCCTATTGCAGGTATGCCCGTACTCGAACCGTGGAATGGTAAAACGACTATCGTGTTAAAGCGTGGTATGGCAACCGGTTACGCCGGCGTGCAAAACCCGCTTTTCTACAAAGACAATACACGCATGTTATTTGGTGATGCAAAAGAAAGTTTAGAAAGTGTCTTTAAAGCGCTGGATTAAAACATATTACAAAACCAATAAAAAGCCCCAGCAAGTCTGGGGCTTTTTATTACGTAGCCCTATATTTAAGCAACAAAAATTGCTAACCTTATTAAGACCCACATACTGGAATAGATCCAAATGACTAAAGCACTAAAAAACTTTCTTATTTATAGCGGCATTGTTTTGCTTCTATCTGTGGTTTATTTTATCTACGCTTATAGCGTACACCCACCTTCACCTGAAAGAGAGACTTTTCTTTCAGAAGTTGGCGAAGGCATTGGTGAAGTGGCAATGTGGGTATTTATATTTATCTACGCGCGTACAGTATTAAAACTGATTATGGGTAAAGGGCCAATAGCCAAGCGCTTGCTACCGCAGTACACCGCACCAGCACAGCTTAGTCACTTACAAAAGATTTTGATGTATTTAGACCGCAGCCATATTTACTTTGGCATTGCAGGTTTAGCACTTGCACTTTTGCATATAGCGCTTATGGGCTTGCACCCGGAAATATTATTTTTCCCACTCGTGCTCGCATTAATTATTTGGCAAGGCGCTTTTGGCATGGTGCTGTCATGGCGGCGTGCGCCAAGCAAAGCTAAGCGCTGGTCTTACTCTGTGCATGCACAACTGGTAACAGGCGTTATGATTGGTATTTTTGCTTACTTCGGCCATATACTGATTGATAACTAAAAAAATGAAGCAGGCAATCACGGGCTACCATAAAGACGAAGAAAATGACTGGGTGGCTGAGTTACATTGCGGACACTTTCAGCATGTTAGACATAAGCCGCCTTTTTTCAACCGCCCATGGGTGGTGTCGGAATCAGGGCGTAATACAATGATTGGCGAAGCACTCAAGTGCAAAAAATGTGATGAAGGCTTGCCTAAAGATACGCTTTAAGAAAGACGATTGTGGACGCTTATTTCAGTTATATTAAAAGCTAAATAATTGTCCCATCGCAACAGATAGCAAAGGGCTATCATCATCGCTATTATCTAAAGGAAAAGATAAATCGATACGTAAAGGGTTTAAACCAAACAATTGTTTAGACCCGACTCGTAAACCAAAACCCACTGATCGATAAGGCGAACGAAAGTCTTCGCCTTTATCTGCTACCCAGCCAGCATCAAAGAAACTTAACAAACCCAAACGTAATGTGGCGAACTGTACCTTAGTAGCGATACGACTTTCTAAATTTACACGCAAGCGTTGCTCACCCGAAAAGCTATCATTGGCATAGCCGCGTAAACCATCGCTTTCGCCTAAATAACTTTGAATCGTTAAATCATCTCTTGCATAGTTATTATCGTAACTGATACGAGCCGCTAGCTTATGCCGTTTAAACCCCAAAGCATAGGCTTTTACATCAAACTGTGTTTGTCGTTGCACACTATCGCCACTACGAAAACGGGCATAAGCATTCAACCCTAAGCTAATATAGTTTTTATCGCGTGCATAAGCCGCTGTACTTTTATAAAACAATTCAGGTTGTGTACTCACATCAACTTGGTCACGTCGGCCAAGGCCTGTTAACAATTCATGCTTATAACCCAGCTTAATATCTTGTGGTAAGACGACATTATCTAATAGCGATACTTTCTTATACTGCCGCACAGAATCCAAACCTAGTAAATAACCCACAAACACACGGCTGTAGTCATCAGGCACTGTTACGCTGGCCGCTTGTGGACCAACAGCCACATCATAATCTATACGATCATTACGCAGCACCACACCATGCAACCAGCGCTCTTGCCTAGGCCCACGCCGCCATGTGCTGGTTAATACCTGACTTTCATCGACATAAGGTACACTCGCGACAACGGTACCACTACTTAAATAATCAACATCTTTATCTTCTTGGTTAAACTCTAGACGCCAAGAAAAATTATCTTTGCGGTATTGAAAAGGGCTATAAACCTTCACATTGTAAAACTCACCCTCTTCGGTTTCACCAAAGCCTAATGACGCGCGTGTTTGCGGATGAATAAAATGTAAGTCTTCATAAGAAAAAGCCAAGCGATTATTACCAATAGTATTTTCCACATAGCCAAGCGTTATCGTATCACCTGTGCCCAACAAGCTACGCTCACTCACCGAGAAACCAACTGTACCTACACCGCCGACAAATGAGCCTGAACCACCCAAGGTGATAGAGGTTCTATCTTGCGTATCAACAACTAAACGAGCATAGCCAGCTTGATCAACATCCGGCAGCAAAGACACACTTAGCGCAGAAAAAATATCCATTGCGCGAAGCTTACGTTCAAACTCTTCTGCGTCCTCTGTAGTAACTGTGTCACCTACTTGCAACCATAACTGCTGTTCAACAGTATCTTTTTTGGTCGTCCAATTAAGCTTATTCAGCAAAGCTTCTCTCTACCACATCCTGCTCAAACACATCAGCTGTTGTAATATCAATCCCTGATAAAATATACTCAGCCACAGATATAGATGGCACGCTACAAAAAAGTGCTATAACAATAATATTCGCTTTGATATGCAGCTTTCGTATTTGCCTGCGCATAACATTTCCGTTTAGATTAGACTGGCTATAAATTATGCTTGGCTAAGTATATAAACACAAGGTATACATGATTGACGACATTTTATTATTTTTAGCACTGCTTATCATTGCTATCGGCTTTTCTGCTGTTGGGCATGGTGGCGCATCTGGCTATACTGCTATCTTACTGTTATTCGCTTACTCTCCAGAAAGCATTCGCCCTATTGTGCTATGCATGAATATCATCGTAACATTATGGCTACTGTTTGGCTTGCAACAACAAGCGCCTCTGAATAAACGTTTATTTATACCCCTTATTTTTTCCTCAACCCCTGCCGCATTTATTGGCGGAGCAATGGCCATTAATGCATCTATTTATCGTTTAATTATTGGTGCACTGCTTATTATTAGTGCCGCGCGTTTACTATTTACACTGCAAGAAAAAAGCAATATAAAAGAACCGCATATTAGTCTTATGATATTAACCGGTATTATTATGGGTTGGCTATCAGGCCTTACCGGTATTGGGGGTGGCGTATTACTAAGCCCGCTATTACTACTATTAGCATGGAGCAACATGCGCAACAGCATTCCTATCGTTGCGGGCTTTATTTTAATAAACTCTATTGCAGGCTTGCTCGGTTATTACTTTACCCAACACCCCAGCCAACAGCGTTTGATCGACTTGCCTTGGTGGATGCTAGTCTCAGCTTTTATTGGCGCATTAATCGGTTCGCTATGGGCAAAACATGCAAGCCAATCGATAACACTAGTACGCTTACTTGCCGCTATTTTATTTGTTGCCGGTGGAAAAATGATTTACACCGCCTTTTAATCAGTAAGGCTTTTATTGTTTGTCCGCCAGTTGTAGATGGTGTTCATTATAGGCATAATTTTTCAACCAGTAGTCCAGCAAGTATTCTACTCGCTTATGCATACGGCCTTTATTCATATATTCTTCAAGCTCCCATACAGGCACCCAACGACAATGAATAATACCCTCAGATATTTCTGGTTTAAACGGCACTTCTTTGCCCTGATAATGCATAAAGAACCAATGGGTCTTTTTAATGTACTTCACATCATCATGCGACGTAACATGGTAAGTGGGAATTAAGTCATCAACAATATTTAGGCTCTCATCATCAAGGCCTGTTTCTTCCTCAACTTCGCGACGGGCACACTCCCAAATACGCTCAAAATTTTCTACGCGTCCTTTGGGCAAGTCCCACTTATTACGTTTAAAAATCAGTAAAACTTCAAACTTATCATTAACAACCACACCGCCCGTTGAATGAATTTTACCCAGGCGGCGCAAATACACATTGTCTTTACCGTCTAGGTCTGGCGTAAATGCCGACTTACCTTCGTACTCTATCTGGTTAATAATATAAAGCATGCAGTTAAGTCGACTAGCCATTTTATGATTAGCATTCACGACAACCCAAGGACTAATAGGCGACGAGGTTTTTTGAAACATTTGATCTTTAAACTTCGTAAAAATATCAAAAAACGCCGTACTCTTCTCATCGTTTTGCGAGTACTTCCAATACTTCAGCGCACTGATCTTGCGTTCTTCAAAGCGGGTTACCTGGTTTTCTTTACTAACAGACAAGTAAAACTTGATCATGATCATGCCGTCATTAACCAACTCTTCTTCCCAGTCCACTACCTTTGACATAAAGTATTTATACTGCTTCTCCGTGCAATAGCCCATAGTTGGCTCAATTAAGGCGCGGTTATACCAAGAACGGTCAAAAAATACGATTTCACCTTCTTTCGGCATATGCTTTTTATAACGTGCAAACCAATTCTTAGATTCCTTAGGTGTAGGCTTATCAAGTGCAACAACCCGATAATGGCGTGGATTCAGGTTTTCCACCAAACGCTTAATCATGCCACCCTTGCCAGCCGCATCTCGGCCTTCTATGACAATACAGATACGCTTTTTCTTTTTAACCGCCCAATCCTGCAACTTTAGTAAGTGAACTTGCAGCTTTTCTTTCTCTGCACGGTAACGCGATTTAGTAACATTGTTGTAAACACTATGAACGTAAGTAGCCATATATCAACCTGATTGATGCCGTTTGTGCATTTTAGAAGTAAATTACCGTTATTTAATGCTTATTAGTGTATCGTTTCTTTATGACAAGCCCATGACATTGACAAATTTATGTCATGACGCTTTTTTTCTGAACTTTTCGGCTTTTTGACCGTCTATATATTCGTCCACATACTAGTTATAGGCAATTATAGCTAGCTTTGCCCACGTCACTCTCCCCTTAATGCAGGCGTGGGTATTTTATTATAAAACAGCTGCCTAAAAACCAGCTGTTTTCTTTTTATCGGCCATTGATACAAAACTTATCACTTTATAGCTCGATAAATCCAGCTGACACAATCACAGCTTAGAATGCTTTATAATAAGGTTTTGTATAAACGAGTAATATCATGGCCAATTCTACTAGCTTACTTTCACAACTTAAAAATATGACCACCGTTGTCGCTGATACCGGCGATATAGAAAGTATGCGTGAATTTACACCGCAAGATGCCACCACCAACCCATCATTAATACTCGCTGCCACGCAAAAAGCTGAATATACACACTTGTTAGAAGCGGCAATCAAAGACACATCCAGCTCTCTTAGCGCAGAAGCAAGACTCGATGCCATTAATGACCAGCTTTGCATCAACTTCGGTAAAGAAATTCTAGATATCGTCCCCGGCCGCGTATCTACTGAAGTAGACGCACGCCTATCATTCGACACCCAAGCCAGCATAGACAAAGGCAAACAACTAATCGCCCTATACGAAAAAAACGGCATACCCCGTGAACGCATATTAATCAAACTGGCCACCACATGGGAAGGCATACAAGCTGCCGAGGTATTAGAAAAAGAAGGCATACATGTGAACATGACGTTAATGTTTAGCCTAGCCCAAGCCATAGGCTGTGCCGAAGCCGGCGCTAC
>JAHDBX010000099.1 GCA_020630145.1 Gammaproteobacteria bacterium
CTGCGATAAAACTAACCGCTGTTGCATTAGTACGATGAACAACATCTGCCTGATTGCGTAGTTCAGGTGGACAAACTAAGGCGGTTGCATTCGAGACAACTGATGCGTTGACCGTAAAGTCATACTGAGTACCCGGAGCTAAATATGCGAAAGTATATTGGTTACCTGCTAATACACCACCCGGAGGAGCTGGCCCTACAGGTGGCACAATTGAAAGGCCGGTTAAGTTTGCATTCAATGTATCAGTTAATTGGACATTAAAGCTGCCGCCATTGCTACTACCGTTTAATGAAACTGTATAAGAAACTGGGTCGCCTAAACCGGCACTAGTACCATTAGCTACTTTTAGTACAGCTACGCTACCTTCTCTAACTTCAATGGATTGTGTCGTTTCAACAGGTGTTTCAGCCGCTCCACCATCAGTGAGAGCGTAAGCTACATCGTAATCAAAATTATAATTGCCCTCAGTAACAAATGGGGCTGTTGTTCTTGTTGTGAAACCTACATCAAATGTAAACACACATGCACTAGCGCCATTAGCCTGGGCGGGTAAATCCACATTTGTCAGATTAATTGTTACATCACCACCGATCGTAGCTTGAGATGCTGTTACACCTGCGGGCGCAACACAATTAACGTCACCACCCGATGCACCTGTTGTTACATTGAAGCTGAACGGTGCAGCACCATCAGTATCAGCTAAGCGAAAACCATCTTGAACATCAATGACAGCTGTTAAATCAAAGGCCATATCTACAGCGGGGTCTGCAAGATTGCCGGCAGCAGTATTGCTTATTTGCAAGCGAAACTGGTCACCTTGACCATTTGTTACTTCTGAAGCGCCATTCCATACACCGCCAGAATCCATATAGGTATCAGCACGGGCTATATCAGCACTCGTAAATTGAGTTGATAATGTGATAACCGGTTGAGCAAATACGCTAGACGAAAGCAGCAGCAAGCAGAAAGCAATGGCCCACACAAAAACGCTTATTTTCTCCCCGGAATTCCTTGGCACTACTTATACTCGGTCGATTAAATTAATTATTGTAAATAAATATCCGCGGCTAGTTCGTGACCTAAACCACAGTACACAAAATTACTGATGCAATACTATAGAAAAATCCGCTAAATATATGTTTCTTATACTACTTTTATGAACATTATGCGGTTATTTGGTGATAAAAGCTACAAAAAAACAGATATAGAGTTACCTTGGAAATATGTTAAAAACGTCTTAAGCTGGAATAAAGTCAATCGGGTAATTAATTGTAATTTTTGGTACATCTTTAGCCCCAAAATTAAAGGTTTTAACCTTGAAAATGATACGTTTTTCTAAAGCTGCATCACTTAGCTCACTCGACACTATACTCGCCGAAGACACCTTACCCGAAGGCTCAATAGTTAGACGTATGACAACCTTACCTTCTAGTGTAGGATCTTTGCGTAAAGCCCTTTGGTACATACCATATAAGGCACTTTTATTGCGATCAAACACGATTTGAATCTCTTCATCTGTTCTACCGCCTTTATAACCATCAACCAATGGTTTATCTGCATCGGCAAAATCAGCGCCACCAATAACGCCCGTCACTTGTGATGTACCTCGGCCTTTTAAACCGACTCCTGCAGTATCACGACTTAAACCAGCAGTGTTAATACCGCCACTTGCACTCTGCGCACTGGATGTCACTAGAGAACGTGTTGTTTTACGTGCAGTATCGCCACCGCTAGTCACGCGAGCTTGTTTACCAAGCTGCTGCTCAGCATCGTTATTAAGCAAATCGGCAAAAGAATCAGCTGCCGCAAATAAACCGGAACGTTGCGCGACTTCACGTGCCTTTTTCTGACTAGCATTTAATGGCTGAGCGGCCTTTTTCTTAGGCGTCAGTTTCTTTGTATCTTTAGGTTTTTCTTTTTCCTCTTTCTTCTTCTCTTTTACTTGAGGCGGAGGCGGAGGCGGCTTCTTCTTCAAAAGTTTCGCTAATCTAGGCGGTATTTCAACCACATCTGGCACTGGCTTAGGCGGCACAGTCCAGTTAATAATCAGTATTAAAATCAGTATCGCAATTAAAACGCCTAACCTATCGACATCTCTAGCCCGTTTACCATCGGTTTTCGAGTAAATCCACGGTAATACTGCCTCAGAACGATACAAGACATTAACTTTTACACCATTTTGGTAAACGATATGTTCACGAATATTCGGTGCAACTTTGCGCAACTCCCGATTAAGCCGCTTAACTTCATCTCTAATAGGCTTAGAAGCCTCTATTAATTCCGCACGCTTACTTTTCTTGGCTTCTACTTTAGAACGATGAGCTTCAATCTGCCCATTAATACGTTCTACATAAGCAGCGTATTCTTCTCGTGCGGTATCACCATCATTTTCTTGGCCGGTAAAAGGAGAAATGCTCGCTAGAGGAGTATCAGATAACACTTCTAACTGCTTTGATATCTCTGTCAAAGCATGGATTTGAGGCTGCCGTACATCCAGTGCGTCAATTGACTTAGACAAATCATTAATCTCAGTCTGACGCTTACCCAGCTCTCTGCGCGCAGTGTCTAGCTGAGCTTGTAATTCTTTCTCGAGTTGTTCCTTTTCAGCCGTCATTTTTTATTAGGTCTCGTTACCTGCTTTTTGTAAAACAGCCAGGGAAATTTGCTCGTAGCCAGCGACGGTACAGCTCGCCATAATCTTTTTCAGAACACTAAATTCTATATCACGGTCCCCCATTATGGTGACAGACAATAGCTTTTCGTTCGTAAAGGCCTGAGAAGCAAGGAATTTTTTCTTTTCTACATTCAGCAGTTCAGTAATAACTGGCACGAAAGGATCTTTCAAAGAAATCACTTCTTCAACTGTTGCGACCTCTTCTTCATTAACGAGCACGCGACGATCTTTACTAATCATAATGACTATTGTCTTCTTGGGCGCTATCTCTGTTAATGACTCTGGTAAAGCCACATCATCAGGGCTTGGCAGGTCTTTTGTATCAGACTGGTTTACCAACAAGAAAAAAACCAATATGGTAAATACGTCCATCAAAGATACAAGATTTAAACCCGGAGCCTTACGCTTTTTAGCGCGACTCATGCGTTCTATACGACGGTTATTATTAGCCATATCTATTTACCACCTGGCGCATCACCAATTGAAATGGCAGGAAATAGCTCAACCTTTTCTTTTTCACCGTCCGCATTAACAGCTTCAACTATGCTGACTGTATCCATTGTTTGAACCAACACATCATATTTTAAGCTTTGCTCCATTAATACTTGCGCATCTAACTTGTCAGGGAAATTAGCCTTTATTTGAATGAGTGACTTTGCCAAGCCTGTAAAATCATAAGCACCATCTTCTTTATTAGGAAAAACCTGCACTATTTGTTTGCCATCACCTAACTCTAAACGTTTCTCTCTAACAATAACTTCTATCGTTAGTTCTTTTTTATTAGAGTCAGATTCACCCGCTATTGCCTGAGTAGGCAAGTTAAGCTGCAAAATGGCGATTTGCGAAAATGCTGCCGACATCAGCAAGAACGGCACCAAAATAATCATCAAATTTAGAAATGATGTAATTTCTAAATCTGGCGCCTCTTTATCCTTACGGTGTGTCTTACGCATTATTAGTCTCGCTTAAATATGTTTTTAAGGTGTGCTATTTTCTGCAGTAGCAATTGCTTGTTTGCGCATAAACTCAGTCATTATATTCAAAGTTTTAACTTGCGCCATTTCAAAGCTATCGACTATTTGCGATGTTTTTGCTGTCAACATTGAGTGCAATATTAATAAGGGTATACCAGCAATCAAACCAAATGCTGTTGTATTCATCGCAGTAGAAATACTGGCTGTTAACGCCTCTGCTTTAGCCGCAGCACTTAAATTGGCAACCGCACCAAAGGCTTCAATCAAACCCATAATAGTACCCAAAAGACCCAGCATGGTAGCTATGTTGGCAAATAATGCGATAAAGCTTGTACGCTTTTCTAACTGAGGAATCACTTCCATCATGCCTTCTTCCATTGCTATTTCAATGTCATCACGACGTCTTACAGAACCTTGACGACTTAAACCTAAACTTAATACCATACCTAGTTCAGTAGGAGACTCTGCTGCTTCTCTTCTTGAAGACTCAAAATCACCTTCTTCAAAATGAGCCTGCAATTTATTCCAAAGTCGCATATTGTTCTTTTTGACTTTAGACAGCTTCAACCAGCGCTCTGTGGCTATAGCCAAACCGATGATAAAAATAAATAGGATCGGATACATCCAAACCCCACCTTCATCAAGAAAACGTTTAATTGAAAAGAAAAATTCCATAGCTTTAGCCTCTTAAAATGGCAAATTTAAAATTATTAATCAATACTCTGCAAAAAATCATAGTACTGTACTTCACGTAAAAATACTTCTCTATCTACTACGCTCATGCTTTCACCTAGCGTATCACTTAAAGCCCCACTATCACCAACCTCAGCATTTTTCCAAGGCACGATAAATAGCGACTTAGGTAGTTCTTTGTTACCGATGATAGATGTCCCACCTATATCAACAACATCATCTTGAGCAAGTACTGTTGCACTTACAACAATCAGGAAGAAGCCAACCAAAACCCGATATTTTTTCATCGACATAAGTTTCACCTACTTTCTTTTCTCAAGATCTTTAATCCACTGTACAACTTTTTCATTTTTTTCTAACTTAGGCACATAAACAACCACTTCTTCCTTTTCTGGCTCTTTACTTTCCACAACCTCAGCACCTGCTTCGCCCTCTTCATTAACAACAGCTTCAGTTACAACGGGTATAGCTGCAGCATATATTGCCTCATAGCTATTATAGTTTTCTAAGGCGCAAGCTGTATCGGCCATATATATATCACAGAGAATACCTAAATTTAAGTACGCTTGTTCATTATTGGGCTCTGCTTCAAGTATTTTCTCATAGCTTTCTTTCGCGGCCGAGTAATTTCCACTATTACGATAAGCAATAGCCATTTCATTTAATATTTCTGGACTGGTTGAATTAAAGCTAACTGCCGTCTCTAAAGCTTGCCTAGCTTCATCATATTGATTTAACTTACCATAGGCAATGCCTAAATTAGCATGCACACCAGCTAGGCGATTATTTTGCTCATTTATTTTATCTAGTAGCTCTATCGCCTCTTCATATTTCTCATCATTCATAAATATCAAAGCTTGACTAAAACTATCGCGTACACTCGACGAAGCCTCTGCTTTAGGCTTATCATCTTTGCTACTTTTTACCGCAGAGCCACCACATGCGCTCAACAATACACTTAACGATAAAACGAATAGCTTAAAATATAGATTGTATAGATTTCGCACCAACTTCAACCTTTGCATAACGAACCGGATATAAGGCAGCGAGCTGTTCTAAACTTTTGGCTACCCACTGGTTATAAACGCCCGTTTGCATAAATTCAATATTTTTCTTATGTATGTCAATGGCTTTTTCCTCTAAAGGAAAAGCCTGCTCTTCTAATAAAAAGTTATACTGTTCCAACTGCTCTTCTGTTAAATTTGCTGGCTTCTCTGACTCAAGTATGTCGCCACTAAATTCATAATACAAACCTGCAATTTTATATGTCGAAGCTGCGGTAATTTCGGGTATACCATAGCCGACCATATCGTATAGCATGGTTTCTGCTCTCTTAAGCTTCGCCTTCTTATCCGCTAAAGTTTCTCTAAAAGGCTCACCCAAACGAGCATCATTAAACAATTGAATAACCGGGTCAACTAACTCCAGAGAGGCATATGCTGCTAGATACTGTGTTCTAGCCGAGCGTTGATCTGCCGCACCTTTGTCTAAAGCCACCAACTTTTCAAGCGCACCAATACGAGATTTTTCATTGTTCGTTTTTTTATATAAAGCAGCTAAACTATTATATGACTCCATAATATCAACAACTGGATCATTAAATAACTTAACATGCGTCTCGTGGTTACGAATTGCATCATCATACAATTCACTCTTTTCATAAAAATCAGCAGCTGTTAGCAAAGCTTCACGTTTAATATCAGGATCATCAGTTGATAGTGCCACCTTTTCATATTCAGCAGCAGCTTTATCAAGCTTGTTATCTTTTTCATAAACCAGGGCAAGCTTTTTGGTGACATCTGCTTGCAAGGGGTTGCTTGGATAGTTATTTCTAAAGTCAACGAGCACAGCACTTGCCCTAGTCCATTCTTCTAGGCCTATTAATGCTACACCGGCATCATACTCAGCGGTTTGTCTAATCTTTGTGTTTGGCGCCAAGCTGGCAATTCTTAAAAAGTCAGTAATCGCCTCTTCTGTCTGGCCAGTCAACATGTGCTGCTCGCCTTGTTTATATATTGATGCAGCTAGCTGCTCTTCCATATCCGCCAAACCTTTATCGTTTGTAGGAAGTCTCTTTGTAACCGTCAAATAAGACAACTCGGCCTGTTCAAATAAACCTGAATCAAACGACGCATAGCCTTTAATCTTCCACGCTGATGTTATCAACTCTGGCTTAGTATTTGGGTGTTGCGTAATTAACTGTTCCGAAGCCAAAATAGCTCGTTCAAATTCTTGCAAATCATAAAGGTTCTGCGCAGCACTCGTTAGTACAGGTGGAGCCTCTGGGTGCTGAGGATAGGTTTCAGCAAATTGC
>JAHDBX010000100.1 GCA_020630145.1 Gammaproteobacteria bacterium
GTTACGAATAGATACTAAATTTTTATTTACATGTTTCTGCAAATCAAGGGCAAACTTACCCCTTTCTTCCTCTTGGACTTCTACTGCTTTGCGCGATAATCTTTGCAATTTATCATCTGCCATTTTCCCTTCAGACACGGTGAAACGAGTAACAACCAATCCAACAAGCAAAGAAAAAGTTAATACTGATACCGCTGTTAAACGAAATGTATCTAGCACATTACGATTTAATTCAGCTTCTATAATGCCAACAGAATCACCGAGATCTTCAATAACACTCTTATAATCATAAACAAAAAAGAAGTCATCACCGACATAATCCAAATTATTCACTACGTTTGCTGTAGCATCTTCAAAGTTATTTGCTACATCAAGATTTTTTTCACTATAAATATCTTTAACCGTGGTTAACGATACCTCTGTATAATTTTTTAACTCGCTACGACGCAAATCAAACATAAGATTTGCAAATGCTTCTGCATTTTTACCACCTAATTTTTGAGTTTGATAAACTGATAATAAAATTAATGACAAACCGACCAACACCAACGGCACAATCACTAACAATAAAATTTTAGTTTTAAAATTTAGCTTTTTGACCATAACACACCTCTTTTACAATATTCATTATCGTTTTAAAATTCATTACTTAGTTTTACTTTACATACACTAAGCCAACAAACTTTACAGACACGGTCTATATGTCAAATACCATCTGATGCAACAATCGCTTCAGCAATAGAAACAATTGTACATTTTGACTTCATTGATTTATCTCGCAGACGTTTATACGCCTCTTCTTCTGATATATTTTTAGATTTAGAAAGTATTGATGTTGCTTGTTCAATAATGCGTCTTGCCTTCAATGTTTCATCAAGTGACTTGATACGCTTTTTCAAACGGCTTTCATGCCTCGCAATACCGACAGCTGCCGTTAAAGCAGCCAAGACTCCAAAAATACGAATAGGTTTAGAAAGAACACCATGGACATACAAGCGCTCTAACTCCGTTAATATCTCGGGCGTTTCATAGGTGATAATAGCAACCCTAGCTACCGTATCAGAACTCGCCATCCAGGATAGCGTATCCTCACTTTTCCAGTTGTCCAATAAAAAAAGAACAGCATCAATATCTTCTGGCAAAGCATCAGGAGCAGGCCAAACTGCATCAGCCTGACAACCAATACGTTTTATATGATCCAGCAAAGCCTTTCTTTCTGCATCGTCAGGATGTATAACCAATATACGCATCCTTCTTAAGCGCCACAGGAGCTTTTGCTCTTTTGTTGTTTCACGCTCAGTCATTTATTCACCTGAACATCAACAGAGCGATCATATGAAACCAAATAAGGGTCAGGCCGGGTTGCCAAACCTTTTGACATCACTTCAAATTGACCTGACTTAGTCGATTTAGCAACATAGGGCCTTAATGTAAAATGATTGGTATCGGGGTCAATAGCTAAATCACCTGCAGGAGATTTAAATACAGCACCTGATAATGCTGCTAGTATGCTATCGCTATCTAACTCACCTGAAAGGTGTAATGCATCAGCAAAAAAATGTACGAGTGAATATGTTACCTGGCTAAACACACATGGATTAACGTCCTCACCAAACCGGTCTTTAAATGCGACAACGAATTTTTTATTCGCTGCTGTTTGAATTGAAGAAAAGTATGGCGAAACAACAAGGTGCCCTTCGCGTATATCTTTGTTCATATTTGCCAGGTCAGACTCACCCGTTGTTAAAGAAGCCACCGGTATTTTATGCTCACCTTTGTTAACTTCTGCATAACACTTATAGAGCTTATTACTATCACCACCAACCACTGTTGACAATATAATATCTGGCTTCTTAGCTAAGATATTTGACAAGGTCGTTTTTAATTGGGCCTCACCAACCCCCAGCGGTAAGTAATCTTCATTAACCACTTCTCCATCACTTGCCATTAAGAACTCACCTACAATACGGTTTATACCTCTTGGGTACAAATAATCTGAGCCAATTAGCGCAATGCGCCGACCATAGTTGGCATAAATAAATTCTAGTAATGGTAGAACAAGTTGATTTGGGACGCCCCCACCATAAATAACGTTTGGAGAATACTCAAACCCCTCATAAACAGAAGGGTAAAATAATACGCCATTAAAGCGTTCAATAATGGGGAGAACAGCCTTTCGACTTGATGATAAGCAACATCCAAAGATAAAATTCACACGATGTTTTAATAACAACTCCGTTGCCATTTCAGCATACGCTGTATCATCTCCAGCTGGGTTCATAATAATAGGTTCCAGCAGTTTTCCATCAACACCACCGTTACTATTAATTTCTTCACAAGCTAGCATAACACCACGTAAATGAGCGCTCTCAGGAATAGACATCAGGCCTGACTGAGAAAATAAAACACCAATTTTAACTTTGTCTTCGACCATTATATTAATTCGCTCCCTGTATATTTTTTTCTAATTCCATAGCAATAGACAATAATGTCTCGTCTTTACCAGGACGCCCCATTAACATCATGCCTATTGGCATACCAGATTCAGATTTAGCAACCGGTATAGTTACACATGGAAAACCCGTTAAATTACCTAGAAAGCAAAACCACAACATGCTCTCGGGAACATTAACTTTTCTACCACCGAACTCTAACCATTCATCACTATGCTTAGGAGCAGGCACAGGTAAAGTAGGTAAGACAAGTACATCCCAATCACCATAGTCATGCATAAGTGTATGCATTAAACGACTACGCAATTTTTGCGCATGTAGAAGTTCTACTGCGGTAAGTTGTAAGCCAGCTTCTAATTTAGCCCGTAACCTATGCGAAAAGCCTTCGGCATTGACTTGTAATAATTTCTGGTGATAAGAGGCAGCCTCACTAAAGATAATAGCCTCCCAAGCAGCGTAGTAATTTTTTACATGACTTAGCTCGGCATCAACTACTGAAACTAAAGATTCATTTAACTTAGTCCTTAGAACATTATCTACTTCTTCACTACGCTCTAATCTTTCACCTGTCAAATAGACTGCGTTTATTTGCTTCGTACAAGCATTCTTTTTAAATGGTCTGGACCGAAATGTTGAGACATCTTTATCATCTCGACCTAAAATATAGGGCAACAACATGGCTATGTCGTCTAATGAGCTAGCTAAAGGCCCAGGCGCATCTAATGACCAACTTAGTGGCAATACCCCATGACGCGATGCTCTACCATAACTAGGCTTAAAGCCATATATTCCACAAGCTGCGGAGGGCATACGTATCGACCCACCTGTATCGCTACCCATGGCAGCAGAAACAATACCAGCGGCAACAGCTGCAGCAGAACCACCACTACTACCGCAAGTTATATGCTCTGGATTATGAGGGTTTCTTGTTGCGCCAATGTTTGAATTGATATTTGTTGGGCTAAAAGCCCATTCATCCATATTCGTCTTACCAAAAATTATTGCACCTGCATTGCGTAAATTTTTAACTATAGTCGCATCAATATTTGATGGTTCAAGCGGCGCTGCATTTGAACATGCTGTCGTGGGGTAATCTTTGGTTAGGTAATTATCTTTAATAGCAATCGGTATGCCATCAACCGGGCTTAACGCTTGACCTAATTTTCTGCGACTATCAGAAGCCTTAGCCTGAGATAAAATATTTTCACCATCAAGCGAAACAAAAGCATTTAAATGTGCATTTTCTTTTGCTTTTGCCAACGCTTTTTTAACTAGTGCAACAGATGAAATACGCCCTGAATCCAGACTACTACTTTGTTCCGTTAGACTTTCAACTTCTTTCAACATCAAAAGCCTCCGGCATAAAAACATGTGCGGCTTCTTCAAACTGAGACTCCACTGCGCAATCCAAACCTTCTTTAATACGCTCTAACGTTTCTTCAGTTTTCTTCTGTTGCTCTTCTGTAAGAGGAATGACTTCTTTCATCTTAAACTCCTAATAATTCTTGTTGTAGAGTTTTATCAGCACGTAAACTTTCTCTATCCGTTTCCAAACGGACTCTACCTTTTTCCATCACATAAGCACGCTTAGCAATTGACAAACAAAAATCTAAATCCTGCTCAGCAACTAAAATAGCAATACCACGTTCTTGATTGATACGTTTTAAGATACCAGCCATTTCATCTATTATTGATGGTTGAACACCCTCTGTTGGCTCATCTAACAAAAGAATTTTAGGTTGCGTAGCAAGCGCTCTTGCAAGTGCCAATATTTGTTGCTGACCGCCCGACAAGCCTCCAGCTAAATCACCTGCTTTTTGCACTAAAAGAGGAAAGTCTTGCATAGCTTCTTCAATTGCCTGTTTAGCATTAAAACCATTAGCTGCTGCTGCAACGGCTATATTTTCATTAACCGTCATGCGCGGGAATACAAACCTACCCTGCGGCACATATGCCAAACCCATCTTTGCTCTTTTAGCTGGCGTAACCGGTAAAACGCACTTTTCAATTTCAACATGTCCACTCATAGCCGGAATTAATCCTGTTGCAAAACGCATCAAGGTTGACTTGCCTACACCATTCCTTCCTAGTAAAGCGACAGTTTCACCTTTGTTAACTTGCAAAGATATATCATGAATAATGGTTGTCTTTCCATAACCACCTGTAGCATTTATAATATTAAACATGCTCACGCCTCCCTAAATAAATATCAAGCACGCGGTCATCTGAACGCAATGTTGCAATGTCACCTTCAGCAAAAACTTTACCTTGGTGTAATACAGTAACGTGACCATCTAATGTTCTAACAAACTCCATATCATGTTCAACCACCACAACTGTAGTATGTTTGGCTAAGACTCGAACAAGCTTTGACAACTCTCTTGTTTCTTCTTTTGTCATGCCTGCTGCCGGCTCATCAAGCAGCACTACCCTTGGCGCCAAACAAAGTACCATACCAATGTCCAACCACTGCTGTTGCCCATGAGATAAAGCAGATGCCTCAACCTTAGATTGTTCCTCTAGGCCTAACATATTCAATATTTTTGTACTAACCTCTAAAGCTCTTGTATTATCTTTAGTACGCGCGTAAGCGGCCGTCCATAAATTATCTGCTACGGTTAAATCACCAAAAACTTGTGGCTTTTGATTTTTCACACCCATACCTTTTTTTACTCGACTAAAGATTGGGGTCTTCGTAATATCATCTGAACCAAGCTTAACCAAACCCTTCTCTGGCTTATACATACCAACACAAGTTTTAAGGAACGAACTTTTGCCGGCACCATTTGGTCCGATTAAAGAGTAAGGTAATCCTGGACTAAATTCCCTAGATACTTCATTTACAGGTATAACTCCACCAAACTGTTTAAAAGCTTTATTGGTTGATAGGTTTTTTGCTGGCCCAGCCTGTTGAGCTGCATCTTTCAAAATACCCTCTAAAACATCAGCATCAATTTTAACGGCACCTGTATTTTTAGCGGCATCATTAGGATCTGGCAAATGGCGCTTCCAAAATATTTTTACACTACCTAAAATTCCATTTTGCAAAAACAAAACCAGTAATATAAGCACTACACCTAAAATTAATGTTGTTTGCCCACCCACTGCTCCTCCACCTAAAAAGAAAGAGAGCGCACCAATAGCAATAGCACCAATAAATGGTCCGGCTAAAGTACCTAAGCCACCGACTAAAACATAAATAGGTATTAACAATGCTTCTTGCACAGAAAAAATAGAAGGGTTAATAAAGTTAGACCATAATGAAAATAGTGCTCCTGCTAAGCCTGCAATTGCACCAGAAAATGCAAAATTCATCGTCTGATGTTTACGTACATCATAGCCAAGCAACTCTGTCTTTTCAGCATCAATGCGTATACAGTCAACTATTCTTCCGAAGGTACTGCGCATAAGCCAACGTGTTAAAAAGTATATGGCAGCAACGGCAAGAATAACGGTTGCGAATGCTGCATTTGGTCCTAAAGAACTTGCTTCATCACCAAAGCCAATGACAACACCGGGAATATTCGATAAACCATTATCACCACCGATGACTGCATCACCTACATCCAATTTAAATGATTGCGTTACTGACCAAAGCAAGATGGTAAAAGTATACGAAAGAATAGTGCTTTGTAACTCTCCCATGCGGGCATAAAAAATAATATAACCAAGTGCGGCAGCTATTATTGCGCCAAATAGTGCACCCGCAGGCAAACTCCAAATTAATGTATTGCCTAATACTGGCGCCATATTAATTGCAACAACACCACCACAGTAACCACCTAAACCATAAAAAGCGGTTTGGCCTAAGCTTAAAAAGCCGCCGCGGCCCCATACAATGTCTAGACTTAAGCCTAGTAAACCAAAGATTAACCATGAGGTTGCAACAAAAGCTAAATACGGATTAATAAAGTTCGCTGAAATCAATGCTGCCACTATAGCTATCATAGGGAAAACAAGACCAGCGGATTGAAAAAGTTTCTGAGATAAATTCATCATACAGCCTTAAAGCTTCTTACGCCATTTAGCTGAGAGACCCAATGGATACAGCCAGAGTAACAGCGCAGTAATAAGAAAAAAGAAAATGTCACCCGCAACAGACGTCATAAAGCTAGCTGTAACAG
>JAHDBX010000101.1 GCA_020630145.1 Gammaproteobacteria bacterium
ACGACATCAATATCGTGATCGGGCCATTCGCGCATTATTTTTTGCGCAAGCTTTTCACCCATACGCATACGCGCGCGATGCACTGAGATACCATCTATCATACTATCAGGGCGTGCGAAATAAACGTATTCAAATATACAAGCTTGATGCGTAGTTGCTTCTGCGCATTGGCGTGTATGCACTTCGCCGTCGAATGTTATATAAATTGCTTCACCGGGTTCTATATCGCGTACTAATTCAAAACCGCAACCTTCTAAGGCTACGCTTTCAGAAGCGATCATGTATTCGGTACCACCTTCTACTTCACGTTTGCCGTAGCAAAGTGGACGGATGCCATTGATATCTCTAAAACCAAGTATACCTCGACCTGCCACCATGGCTACAACAGCGTAACCGCCTTGCACTCGACGATGTACGCCGCCAACAGCATAGAATATATCTTCGTGAGTTAATGTAGGTTGGCAATAACGTTGCATTTCATGTGCAAGGATGTTGAGGAGTATTTCTGAGTCTGATGAGGTATTGATATGGCGTAAGTCTGTTTTAAACAAGCTTGCTTTTAAGCCTTCGGCATTAACGATATTACCGTTATGTCCCAAGGCAATGCCAAATGGCGAATTTACGTAGAATGGTTGCGCTTCTGCAGTTGATGGTTCGCCTGCTGTTGGATAACGCAAATGACCTATGCCAGCGTTACCAGGCAGACGCTCCATATGTCGCTGTTGAAAAATATCTCTTACTAAGCCTAATGATTTTTTTAAGAAAACGCGTCCGTCGTCTTCACTGGTCATGATACCTGCCGCATCTTGACCACGATGTTGTAATAGTATGAGTGCATCATATATTATTTGATTAACAGGTGATTTACCAACGACACCAACGACACCACACATTCGACTACCTCAGCTATTTAAAATTGTATATATTGTTGCAAAACAGTTGGCAAGAATGGTTCTAACCATTCTATTACTGTTATAAAGTGCGGCAAGAAGATGGATGACTTCCACCATGCGTCTTGCGGCATTGGTGTTAAGCTTGCCAAAATAACTAGCACACAAACGATTAACATACCTCGCGTTAATCCAAATAACACACCAATTGCTCTATCTGTACTCGACAAGCCTGTTTTATCTACAAACGCGCCCAGTAAAAATTTTAGTAAACCACCAATCACCATGGTGATAATAAATAATGAAATAAAAGCGACACCTAAGCGCAATGAAGGTTGCGCAAAACTTTCGGGCATAAGGCCGGCAAATTTATCGGCAAAACTCAGCGCAATAAAAACGGCCGCAAACCATGTACCTAACGATATGGCTTCTTTAACAAAGCCTCTTACTACGCTTATGAGCAGTGAAATAAGCAGTATAACGATGATGATATAATCAACAACAGCCATAACTATTCTTTAGCCATCACTACGCCTGCTATGCCGTATTTTGTTTTAATTTGTCGTCTTTGCTGAATAGCAGCATCTTTGTCATTAAAGTTACCTAGGCGCAAACGGTATGTACTACCACCTGGAATGGTGACATTTTCGATATATAATTTACTGTAGCTCTTAGATAGTTTCTCTTTTAATTTTTCTGCATTTTCTTGCTTGGAAAAACTGCCTAACTGTACAACCCATTGTTCTTTAGCTTTGCTCTCAACTGGCTTTTTAGTGACTGTTTTTTCAACGGCCTTTTCCTCTGCCTGCTTAACGACTTCTGCCGGCTTATTAACGAGTTCCTCTGTCGCCTCTTCTATAAGTGGCGTGCCCACACCATCTTTAGCATCTTGCGCGATTTCTGATGGTTTTTTCTGAATGATTTCATCAGGCTCAATAATCAGTGCTTCGGGCTTTTCGATCGTTTGCTGATCAAACTCTGCCTGTTGTTTGTCTAGGGCTTTATCTATATCAATATCTTTAACAATTTCAGGGCGCTCAGGGATCTGCATAGTCACGGCTAAACGTGTATCTTCTTCTTTATCAAGAATTGCTGGCAAAAATATAATCGCTAGGCCAATTATGACAATGGCGCCTAGTAATCGTTGCTTAAGTGAATCGTCCAATCTCTACCCGAAATAGTCTGCTGTAACAGCGCGCATTATATCAATTACGCACATCATTAGGGTTTATTTTGCATGGTGTAAGGCTTCAGATACGGTGTAAAAGGAGCCAATTATTAATACACGGTCATTTTTACCTGCCTCTTTGGCAATCATTTTTAGCGCTTTTTCTATAGATCGGTGGTAAGAATTAGGCAGTGGCTCGGTATTTTTGCCTTTGTGATAGCGATTGTAGCGAGATTTTAATTGACTAGCAGCCAAAGCACGCGGTGCCTGTGCTTGTGAAAAATACCAGCGATCGGCATGTTTTTCCAAACGCTCAAAGAAAGCTTCTGCTGGTTTATCATCAAGTATTGATAGCAAAATATAGCATTTTTCGGGTTTAGGCAGGCTTTGCAGGTAACGGTCCAGCTCAATAACCGCCCCTTCATTATGTGATACATCGATAATAATTTGCGGATTGAGAGAAATCACTTCGCAACGACCGGCCAATTGGGTACTGGCTAAGCCTTTATTAATGCTGTCTAAACCAAGCGGAAAATCATCTTTAAAGGCCCTGCATAATTGTATGACGCAAGCCGCGTTTCTATATTGGTGTTCACCATTTAATTTAGGTACTGCTATTGGCCCATAATGTTCATCAATACCGCTTGTAATGGCCCATGATACGTCATCTATTTCTATATCAAAGTCACGACCTATTAGTTTGAGATTAGCACCACAGCTATCAGCATGATCTAGCAGTGTATGTGGTGGCTCGTATTCGCCGCAAAAAGCAAGCTGATGCTCGCGCATAACACCGGCTTTTTCATAAGCTATTTCTTCTAAGGTATTACCCAACCATTCCTGATGGTCTAAGGTAAACGAGGTAAGAATAGAGGCATCACAATCAATGATATTGGTTGCATCTAAGCGTCCACCTAAGCCCACCTCTAATATAGCAACATCCAAATTAGACTCAGCAAAACAAACAAAAGCCGCTAAGGTGCCGTATTCATAATAAGTTAAGGGAGTATCTTGTCGGCATTTTTCTATGGTATTAAAAGCTGCGATAATGCGCTCATCGCTCACTGACTGCTGATTAATACTAATACGCTCATTATAGTAAAGTAGATGCGGCGAGGTATAAGCGCCAACACGATAACCTGCTTGCGTATAGATGGATTGCAACATCGCAACACATGAGCCTTTACCATTGCTGCCTGCAACAATAATGGTTTTCTTTGCTAGCATGGGTAAATGCAAACGCTGATAAACGGACTTTAATCTTTGCGGATCAAAGTCCATTGTTTTATTGTGCAGGGATTCCTGCCATGACAGCCAGTCTTGCAATGTTTGCAACGACTCGCCCATCGCGTTTTATGCTACTTGGGGTGAAGACGGTGCATTTTTCTTTTGTAACATGCTGAGTATAGACACCACTTTTTTACGCATATCACGACGATCTATAATCATATCGATAGCACCCTTTTCAATTAAGAATTCAGCGCGTTGAAAACCTTCTGGCAAAGTTTCTCTAACGGTTTGCTCAATAACTCGCGGACCTGCAAAACCAATAAGTGCATTAGGTTCGGCTATATTTAAATCACCTAGCATAGCAAAACTGGCTGATACACCGCCCATTGTTGGATCGGTAAGGACTGAAATAAATGGCAAGCCACGTGCTGACATCTTTTTTATCGCTGCGCTGGTTTTTGCCATTTGCATTAATGACATTAAACCTTCTTGCATACGAGCGCCACCGCTTGCAGCAAAGCAAATAAAAGGTAGATTGTTTTCCAAACAGTAATTAACTCCGCGAATAAAACGCTCGCCAACCACTGAACCCATTGAACCACCAATAAATGAAAACTCAAATGCAGCTGCGACTAAAGGAAAGCCCTCAACTGAACCACTCATAACGACTAAAGCATCGTTTTCGTTAGTTTTCTTTTGTATGGCGACTAAACGATCTTTATAACGTTTTGAATCTTTAAACTTTAAAAAGTCTGTTGGCGTAATATTTGTACCTAGCTCGTTACGGCCGTCTTTATCCATAAACATTTCTAAGCGCTGACGTGCATTAACACGCATATGGTTATCGCACTTAGGGCATACGTTTAAAGTTTTCTCTAGCTCTGCTTTATAAAGTACATTGCCACAAGAATCGCATTTAATCCATAAGCCTTCTGGAACGCTTCCTTTCTTACTACCGCCTACTAATTTATTAGGTAGCAACTTTTCAAACCAACTCATAATAACCTCAGCTTTTTATGCGTCTAACGTTAAACGCATTTCGTTTAATAATGTGTATATTTCTGCCTCTATCTTTTTGGCATCGTCTTTATGCTCTACAATTTTTTTAATGATAGCAGAACCAACAACAACCGCATCAGCAACGTCACCCACTAGCTTAGCTGTTTGCGCATCTTTTATACCAAAACCTACCCCTATTGGCAGTGTAGTACATTTTCTTATTTCTGCTATTTTATCGCTTACTGCTTTTATATCTAGGTTGGCTGCACCTGTAACACCTTTTAATGATACGTAATAAACAAAACCACTGGCATTATCACATATGGTTTGTATGCGTTTTGTGCTAGACGTTGGTGACAATAAAAATATGGTGTCTAGCTCGGCTTCAGCAAATAGTTTATTAGCATGTGCTGACTCTTCAGGTGGCAAATCAACGGTTAGTACGCCATCTAAACTCACTGCTTTTGCTTTTTTAGCAAAATTCTCATAGCCCATCACTTCAATTGGGTTGCAGTAACCCATTAGAATAACCGGTGTTTGTTGATCTTGCTTACGAAACTCCGCAACCATATCCAACACATCAGCCAAGGTAACATCATGCTGTAGAGCACGTTCACATGCTTGCTGAATAACAGGGCCATCAGCCATTGGATCTGAAAACGGCACACCTAGTTCTATGATGTTAGCGCCCGCTTCTACCATTTTATGCATTAAAGGCACGGTTATATCTGGATGCGGATCACCTGCTGTTATGTAAGGAATTAAGGCGCTTTTATTATTTGCCTTTAAGTTTTCAAATACTGCTTTTATTCGACTCATAATTAAATTTCTATACCTTCTATTGCAGCGATAGTATTAATATCTTTATCGCCACGTCCCGACAGGTTAACTAAAATAATATCATCTTTATCCATTTGCGTAGCCAGCTTAGTTGCGTAAGCAATGGCATGACTCGATTCTAATGCTGGGATAATACCTTCTATACGCGTTAACTCATGAAAACCGGCTAGTGCTTCTTCATCTGTTATGCCTACATAATTTGCACGGCCAATATCTTTAAGCCAAGCATGCTCAGGGCCTACACCCGGATAATCTAAACCTGCTGAGATAGAATGTGTTTCGGTTATTTGACCATCACTGCTTTCCATAAGGTAAGTACGATTACCATGCAATACGCCTGGCTTACCTGCGCTTAGTGGTGCAGCATGCTTACCTGTTTCTATACCGTCTCCACCTGCTTCTACACCATAGATTGCAACATCTTCATCGTCTAAAAATGGATGAAATAAACCGATAGCATTTGAACCGCCGCCTACACAAGCAACAAGTGCATTTGGCAAACGAGATTCACGTTCTAATATTTGTTCACGTGCTTCACGGCCAATGACCGATTGAAAATCACGCACCATCATTGGATAAGGGTGAGGACCTGCAACGGTACCAATAATGTAGAAGGTATCATCTACGTTGGTCACCCAGTCACGCATGGCTTCGTTAAGGGCATCTTTTAATGTTTTAGAACCTGATGTAACAGGTACGACCTCTGCACCTAACAAGCGCATACGGTAAACGTTTGGTGCCTGACGATGAATATCTTCTTCACCCATGTAAACAATACATTCTAAACCTAAGCGCGCGGCGATAGTTGCGCTCGCTACACCGTGCTGCCCCGCTCCTGTTTCGGCAATAATGCGTTTTTTACCCATATGCTTAGCAAGCAATGCTTGGCCTATGGTGTTATTAATTTTATGTGCGCCTGTGTGGTTTAAGTCTTCACGTTTGAGGTAAATTTTACAACCGTACTTTTCGCTTAAACGCTCGGCCAGGTATAGAGGTGAAGGCCTACCCACATAGTGAGCTAAGTCGTAATCAAACTGCTGTTGAAAAACAGGGTCGTTTTTTAATGTTTCATAGGCTTCCGTTAATTCATCGATAGGCTGCATGAGTGTTTCGGCGATAAAGCGCCCACCAAACTGACCAAAGTGGCCTGTCATATCAGGAAATGCTGCGTAGTCTACTGCGTTTTTATCTTTCATTCGTTTATTTACTTTCTTAATTCGCTCGATTAACTTCTTTGGCAAATGCCAACATTTTATTGTGATCCTTTATACCCTTTTGAGACTCAATACCGCTACTCACATCAACTGCGTAACACTTTGTTTGCTTAATAGCTTGTGCTACGTTTTCTGGCTTTAGGCCACCCGCTAAAATAATATCTTTAGCCATATCAGCAGGTATTAAAGACCAATCAAAGGTTTT
>JAHDBX010000102.1:0-1671 GCA_020630145.1 Gammaproteobacteria bacterium
GTAATTATGCGCATAATAGTAGATGGAAAATAGTCGAATATGGTAATGTAACATATAGATAAACAATAGTAATGGTTATGCAAGATTATAAACAAGCATTCTTAAAGCTCGCTCTAGAAGTGGGTGCATTGAAATTTGGCGAATTCACACTAAAATCAGGTCGTATAAGCCCGTATTTTTTTAACGCAGGGCTCTTTTCGTCGGGAAAAACCATGGCTTTATTAGCTCAATACTATGCGCAAGCAATTGTTGATGCTAATGTGAAGTTCGATGTGCTGTTTGGTCCAGCCTATAAAGGTATTCCTTTGGCTACAGCCGTTGCAACAGCACTGTATACGCAACATGGTATAGATACACCGTATTGCTATAATCGTAAAGAAGCCAAAGATCATGGCGAAGGCGGAAATTTAGTAGGTGCTAATTTAGAGGGCCGTATCTTACTTATTGATGATGTGATTAGTGCAGGTACAGCAATTAGAGAGGCGGCGCAGCTCATTAATTCAGATAAAGCTGAATTGGCAGGTGTCGTTATATCTTTGGATAGACAAGAAAAAGGGCAGACTGAGAAGTCAGCCGTGCAAGAAGTTGAAACCAGTTTGGGCGTCAATGTAATGAGTATTGCAAATTTAGATGACTTATTACATTATCTTAATCAAGCAGGTGAAGCAAAATCGGCAAGTCTTGTTGGTAGTTATCGAGAAAAATATGGTGTGTAATTATGCAAATGAATAACATTAAAAAAATCATATTGTTTGTTGTTTTTATAACTGTTACACAGGCAAGTTATGCAAAGTTTTACCGCTGGGTGGATGAGAATGGCAAAGTTCATTATTCAGATAAATTGCCTGCCGAACGTGCTCGCGGTGCACATGAGCAGTTAAATGAAACCGGTGTGCCAACAAAAGCAATTGATAGAGATAAGACTGATGCTGAACGAGCAGCTGAAAAAATAGAGTCTGAAAAACTGGCTAATGAACGCAGAGAAAAAGCAGCTATCGAAGCAAGGCAGCGAGCTAAAGATAAAATATTGCTTGATATTTTTACCTCAGAACGTGATCTAATTTATACAAGGGATGACCGCTTAACGTCAATTGAGTCACTGATTAATTTAACCGAGTTAAATAATAAACGTCTTGAAGAGCGCTTGAAAGTGAGTACCGATACACAAGCACGTTTATTAAAAGACAATAAAAAAGTGCCTGAAACGATTATAGAGAAAATAAATTCTATACAGGGACAAATAGATAAAAATAATAATTATATTGCTTCTCAGAATGAAAACTATGAGAAAACAAAGAAAGACTTTGAGGCAGATTTGCTGCGCTACAGAGAGTTAAAAAGCGAAACGCCTTAAATCTGTTTTGCTCAACATCTTAGTCAATAATATGAATGAAGAGCTATTTTATATAGCTCTTTTTTTATATCCGAAAAAAGGAATTTTGCCTGCGAATAATCAATAAGCGGTATAGAATTTTATTTCATAGTCGATACTAGGTTTGTTATTAACATGTATTGCTGACTATGATTCCATTTTTTCAATCCAATCCCTTAAATGAAAAATATATCGACAAGCCTGCCGATATCGAAAAGTTTTTAAAGACAGCGATGCAGGAGCAAAAACTTTTTCAATTGTCTGTGTCAGGTTTGAAAAGTGACGCAGTATCTAGAATT
>JAHDBX010000102.1:1681-6517 GCA_020630145.1 Gammaproteobacteria bacterium
CTATAGATAAGCAGAGTAAAAATATCAGATTCCAAGATGCCAAACATGGTTTTGATGAAATACACTCATCCGATGACCAGTTTTCCGTGACTGCTGAAGTCAGAGCAGATAGTCAAATTATGCGCTTTGAATCTGTTCTCTCAAAAAATGCAGATAAAGAAAACGAATTTATCGTGCAATACCCAAGAGAGATAGAAAAGAGTATAAAAAGACAGGCGCCACGTTTTAAGCCACGTAAATCAATATCAATACCGGTCAGTTTAAAAATTGAAGGCAAATGGAAAGATGCGGCACGTTTAACAGATATATCAACGAAAGGCTTTGGCATAGTCTTGCGAGAAAATAGTTGGAGTAATATTTATAACGGTTATTTAACAAACTGCATGATTAATGTGGAAGATGTACTCACTTTTGAAAGCGATATAGAAATTGTGCATACCTTCACCATGTTTAATAGTGGTAATAAGCATGCAGGAGGTAAGTTCATCAATATAAAAGACGGTTCCGAGAAAGAACTGGATGGTCTTATTAATAAAATGATGAATTTAAAATTAATAGGGCATTAACTTGATAGTATGCCTTAGTGGTGTATTAACGTGCCTACACCCGCATCCGTAAGTAACTCTAATAAAACCGCATGCTCAACCCGGCCATCAATAATCTGCGCGGTTTTAACACCTGATTTTATGGCATCTACAGCGCATTCTACTTTAGGTAGCATACCGCCATAAATAGTTTCATCCTTAATATAGCCATCTACGTCATCAAGGCTTAGACCGGTTAGTAAGGCATCGTCTTTATTCAAAATGCCAGAAGTGTTGGTCAGCAATAACAGTTTTTCAGCGCCTAATACAGCAGCCATTTTGCCGGCTACTGTATCGGCATTAATGTTATAGGCTACATTATCTTCGCCAACACCAATGGGTGCAATAACAGGTATAAACTTAGCGTTTTCTAATGTTTTAATTATGTCAGGGTTAATGCCAATAACATTGCCTGTATGTCCCATATCAACAATTTCAGATGCATTGCCCTTATCCGAAGGCGTCATCGTGACTTTTTCAGCTTTAATGAGTTTGCCATCTTTGCCCGTGAGGCCAATAGCATTACCGCCGTGCTGATTGATTAAGCTAACAATATGTTTATTAACTGTGCCGCCCAATACCATTTCAACTACATCCATGGTTTGGCTGCTTGTTACGCGTAAACCATTAATAAATGTGCTGCTGATATCAAGCTGGTCTAGCATCTTGCCAATTTGAGGGCCACCCCCATGTACAATTACAGGGTTAATGCCCAGCTGTTTGAGTAAAACAATATCTCTAGCAAAGCTGCTTTGTAATTTTTCATCAACCATAGCATTGCCACCATATTTAATAACTACGGTTTTGCCATTTAGCTTTTGAATATAGGGCAGTGCTTCTGTAAGTACACTGGCCGTTTTTTGTGCTGCTTGCTTATCCACTAAAAAAAGTCTCTATTACAAAGTTGCTTAAGGTGCAATTAAAAAGGAAGTGCTATTGTAGCGTCAGTTGCGAGCATCTGCGAACGAAAATCGTCTTTAATACGTTCTAATGCGGCATCATTGTCTGCTTCAAAGCGAATAACCAGAGAAGGCGTGGTATTAGAACCGCGAACCAAGCCCCAGCCATCAGCGAACTCAGCGCGTATACCATCAATAGTAATGACTTCTGCGTCCTTGAATTTTGCTGTTGCAATAAATTTATCAATAAACACTTTGTGTTCACCTTCTTCAAACTGAATGTTTAATTCAGGTGTGCTGATACTGTCTGGGATTTGTGCAAAAATCTCTGTGGGTGATAGCTCGCTATTGCCTAAAATCTCTAACAAGCGTGCTGCACAATACAGGCCATCATCAAATCCATACCAGCGTTCTTTAAAGAAAATATGACCACTCATTTCACCCGCTAAAGGCGCGTTTGTTTCTTTCATTTTCGCTTTAATTAATGAGTGCCCGGTTTGCGACATGGTCGGTACGCCGCCGGCATCTTGTATCGCTGCTTTTAAACGTGTTGAGCATTTAACATCATAAATAATAGGTTCGCCTTGAGCACGGCTCAGTACATCTTCGGCGTATAAAATCATTTGGCGATCTGGCCATATAATTTTACCGTCTTTATCTATGACACCTAAACGGTCACCGTCCCCATCAAATGCTAAACCCAATTCTAAATTATGTTCTTTGATGGCGCTTTGTAGATCAACTAAGTTCTTTTCTTTACTCGGGTCGGGATGGTGGTTCGGGAAGTTGCCGTCAACATCACAGAATAAATAAACAGGCTCTAAGCCTAAGCCATTAAATAATTGTTCAGCAGCAACGCCAGCAGCACCATTACCGCAATCTACAGCAACTTTAATCGGTTTCTTAACCTTCACATCGCTTGTAATACGTTCAATATAAGTATCAATGATATTCTCTTCACGTAATTTGCCATTACCTTCGGCAAAGCTACCATTAACAATGCAATGATATAAATCTTGTATTGTGTCGCCATGTAAGGTGTCTTGCCCTAGCATCATTTTCAAACCGTTGTACTCGGGTGGGTTGTGGCTACCCGTAATCATAATGCCTGTGCCAGTATTAAAATGGTAGGTTGAAAAATATAAAATAGGTGTGGCAACTAGACCAACGTCAATTACATCGCAGCCCGTTGATAGTAAGCCTTTGACAAGCGCATCACGTAATAAGGTATTGGTTAAACGCCCGTCATAGCCAACACAAACGCTTTTTTGGTTTTTTTGCTGAGCTTTGGTGCCAAAGGCTTTGCCGATTAACTCAACTGTAGAAGGTGTAAGTGCAGTTTCAACAACGCCACGAATGTCGTAAGCACGAAAAATATTAGCATCTACTAAAGACATAAAATTTCCTTAAATAATATCGAATAATTAATGGCGACCCGATGAACCAAATCCACCTGTGCCGCGTTCTGTTTCGCTGAATTCATTAACAATTTGAAAATCAGCTTGAACAACAGGGACCAGTACCATTTGTGCAATGCGTTCGCCGGTTTTGATAACAAAATCAGTGTCACCACGATTCCAGCATGAAACGAATAATTGACCTTGGTAATCTGAATCAATTAATCCTACCAAATTTCCTAATACAATACCGTGCTTGTGTCCCAAACCTGAGCGAGGCAAAAGAATAGCGGCTAAAGATGGGTCTTCAATGTAAATAGCCATACCCGTCGGTACTAAAAATGTTTCGCCCGGCTTCAATGTTTTTCCATCTGCGTATTCTTTATCTAAGCAGGCACGTAAGTCTAAACCGGCTGAGCCATCAGTGGCGTACTCTGGTAAGGCAATTTCATTGCCAATACGAGGATCAATAATTTTAACTTGTAAGAGTTGTTTGCTCATGATGGGTGCTTTTCCGCTATAAAAGTAATAAGTTGTTTGGCTAAAATAGTTTTGCTGCATTGTGCAAAACTTTGTTGCTTAATGCTAGTCTTGTCTTGGTAAAGTACTTCAACAGCATTGTCGTCTGTATTAAAACCTGTGCTGCTATCAGCGCCAACATTGTTGGCAATAATCATGTTGAGCTTTTTACGTTCTAATTTGCCCGTGGCATGCTTAATTAAATCATGGGTTTCAGCGGCAAAGCCAACGGTAAATAAGCTGTCGTGGCTGTGGCTAATATCGGCAAGAATATCAGGGTTCTTGGTTAAACTGATGCTCATTTCGTCATCATTCTTTTTGATCTTTTGTTCAGCAATATCGATTGGCCGATAGTCCGCAACAGCTGCGCAAGCGATAAAAATATCGGCGTCTTGGCATGCATCGCTGGCCGCCTTATGCATATCAAGCGCAGATATAACCTGCACAGTAGTAGCACGTTCCGGTGTGGTGAGTTGGGTAGGCCCACTAATTAAGGTGACAGCTGCGCCGGCTTCTAAAGCCGCTTGTGCTAATGCGTAACCCATTTTACCCGAGCTATGGTTGCTGATATAGCGTACTGGGTCAATGGCTTCGCGTGTGGGGCCAGCTGTAATCACGACATGTTTGCCGGCTAGCTGGTCATTTTTAAAGACATCGCCTAACTGCGCTACAATATCGGCCACATCTAACATGCGGCCTTCGCCAACATCACCGCAGGCCTGACTGCCTGAGTCTGGGCCAAGTATATTGATATGGCGTTCGCGCAAAGTTTGCATGTTCGCTTGTGTGGCTGCATTGGCCCACATGGCTTGATTCATTGCCGGTACAACGACTAAAGGGGCTCTAGATGCAAGTATCACAGTACTTAATAAGTCATTCGCCTCGCCGTGTACAATTTGAGCAATGGTATTTGCGGTTGCGGGAGCAATAACAAATACATCTGCCCAGCGAGCGAGCTCAATATGGCCCATTGCTGCTTCGGCATTAGGGTCGAGTAAATCAGTGTGTATTGGGTAACTTGATAAAGCTTGATAAGTGAGTGGCTTAACAAACTCCATTGCAGAACTTGTCATAATAATACGGACGTCTGCGCCTTGGTCTTGCAAGCGCCTGATCAGTTCAGCGCTTTTATAGGCTGCAATGCCGCCAGAAATGCCTAAAAGAATACGTTTTTGTCTTAATAAATTCATAGTGGGAGTGTACCAAAGCGAGAATAAATTCTATAGAACAACTTATGCTAATATAGTTCTGTTTTTATTTAAGGGATGCGTGATGGCGATCAAGGATTGGCCGGCGAGTGAACAGCCGCGTGAAAAACTATTACAAAATGGAGCCGCAATACTTTCTGATGCGGAGTTACTGGCTATTTTTCTGCGTACGGGTACGCACGGTTTATCAGCTGTCGATCTAGCCCGGCAATTACTTAGTCATTTTTCC
>JAHDBX010000103.1 GCA_020630145.1 Gammaproteobacteria bacterium
AAGCCTTACAAGACGCCTCAGCGCTAGATTGGATAGCACTGTTTATACTAAAACGTAAGTTTAGCCCTAAAAGCCAGTTATTTATTTTAACGAGTATTGTTGCTTTATTATCTGGTTTTATGAACAATGTTGGTGCACTAGCATTGATTATGCCGATTGCTATTCAAACCGCACGCAAAAATAAGATGTCACCATCTGAGATATTAATGCCTATTTCTTTCGCATCAATTCTGGGTGGCTTAATGACCTTGATTGGCACACCGCCCAATATACTTGTTGCGAACTATCGCGCCGCTGCGGTAGGCGAAAGTTTTTCATTATTTGACTTTTTACCTGTAGGCATACTATTAGTTGTATTCGGCGTATTGTTTATTCTGTTGTTTTCATCATATTTAATACCTAAACGTCAAACGGCCTCTAACAACGAAGATATTTTTGAAATTAACGATTATATAGTTGAAGTACAAGTAGAAGAAAACTCCAGTTTACTAGGTGAAAGTATAGAAAAATTTGAAGCAGGTATTGAAGGCGAGTTAGAGGTTATTGGTATTATTCGTGGCAATAAGCGCTTTGCCGGAAAAATACAACTTAAGAAAAAGGAGATACACCACAAAGATATCCTAATCCTGAGAGCTGATACTAATGCTTTAAAAACATCTATAGAGAAGAAATCACTGACTATTGTTGGTGATGTAACCCTCAAAAATAGCGATCTAAAGTCAGAAGATATTACCTTAATGGAAGTAGTGGTTACACCTAGTTCACGTTTAGCAGGGCGAACATTTCAAGGCTTGCGTTTGCGTTCACGTTACGGTATTGCCTTATTAGGTATCTCTCGTCAGGGTAAAGCTTTTAAAAATCGTTTAAACCATGTGACATTAAAAGCCGGTGACGTGATTTTATTCCAAGGTGAAGAAGCCACGATTAATGACCATATTGCACGCCTAGGCTGCCTACCCTTAGCCAACCGCAAGTTACGCCTAAACAACTCCAGAACAGCTGGCCAAATACTTTTTGTATTTGCTGCGGCCATTATTGCCACTATTACTGACGCAACACCGGTTTACATAAGCTTTAGTTGCGCTATCTTATTCTTGGTATTAATTAAAACGCTTAATATGCGTGATATATACAATAATATAGATTGGTCTGTTATTTTATTGTTAGCCGGCTTAATCCCTGTTGGCAATGCTGTACAAACAACCGGCATGGCAGAACTGATTGCTAACCAACTTTATAACCTCAGTGCCTTTATTGGCCCATTGGGCATATTAGTATTGTTAATGGTTCTAACCATGACACTGTCCGACATTCTCAATAACGCGGCAACAGCCGTTATACTCGCCCCAATTGCGATGACTTTGGCTCAAAGCATGCAGGTTAACCCTGATGCGTATTTAATGGCTGTTGCTGTAGGTGCTTCTTGTGCGTTTCTTACGCCAATTGGGCATCAAAACAATATTCTAGTCATGGGTCCAGGCGGCTACCAGTTTGGTGATTACTGGCGTTTAGGCCTACCATTAGAGCTTCTGATTGTATGTGTCAGCACACCTGCTATTTACTTTATTTGGGGCTTATAAAATTAAAATAGGCGTGTTTGCAATGAACCTTTGCTAGCACCATCGTGTTTACTACGGTTTTCAGCATATAACTTACTAACACTTACACCCAACAAACGAACAGCCTTATCACCAGCCTGAGTTTTATCAAGCAAACCCATTAACTGCGGTAACATTTGCTCTTTAACTGAGTAGTATTGCTCACTCGTATGACTGCGCGTTATTAAAGTAAAATCATGGTATTTCACCTTTAGGGTAATTGTTTTTGCGAATACTTCATGCTTTTGCATATGCCCTATTACTTGAACTAACAAGGTTTCAATATGCTGCTCTAAATCAGATCGCTGATAAATATCTTGTGTAAATGTTGTTTCACGACCAATCGACTTTCGCACCCGATGAGGGTTCACTTCTCTATTATCAACACCTTGAGACAAAGAATAATAGTAACTGCCCTGTTTACCAAAATGTTGGCAAAGCTGCGCTTCGCCCATACGAGCAAGGTCGGAAATTTTATGTATATTTAAACGGTGCATTTTTTTCGCTGTTACTTTACCCACACCAAATAGCTTTTTAACCGGCAAATCATGAATAATCGCCAGTGCTTTCTTTGGCTCAATAACAAACAAGCCATCTGGCTTGTCCATATCAGACGCTAATTTAGCCAAAAACTTATTATAAGAAACGCCTGCTGATGCTGTTAAGCCCGTATCTTTTTTTATATCCGCCTTAATTGCTTTGGCAATATAGGTAGCAGAACCTTTATAATGCGTATTAGCACTTACATCCAGATAAGCTTCATCAAGAGACAATGGTTCGATTAAGCCGGTAAATCGCCGAAATACTGTATGTATTTGCTGAGATACTTCTCGGTAACGAGCAATACGTGGACGCACAAAAACAAGGTCTTTACATAATTGTGATGCTTTAAAAGAGGACATAGCTGAATGTATGCCAAACTGCCTAGCCTCATAGCTAGCCGCTGCAACAACACCTCTAGAGTCAGGAGAACCGCCAACAACAAGCGGTTTACCGAGTAAGTCGGGGTTGTCCAGCTGTTCTACGGAAGCAAAAAAGGCATCCATATCGATATGAATTATTTTACGGAACGATTCTGGCATGTATATGTCTATTTGCTGTCACCACTATATTAATCCATATACTACTAACGAACAAACAATGAAATTTATTCTTTTCTCACTATACCTATTGATATTATCTACTAACCCAGTACATGCAGCTACAAAGACAAGCAATTGGTTAGATTCTAACGAACAAAATTCACAAACAATCGATCACACTACTTGGCAAGTATTTTTACAAAAATACGTCAATACTGACAATGACTCAAAAGTAAAATATGCGGCCGTAAGCAACTCAGATAAACAGGCCTTAAATGGCTATATAGATACATTAGGCTCCATAAACCCTTTACTTTATAAGCGAGCCGAACAATATGCATACTGGGCTAACTTATATAACGCTATCACGATAAAGCTTATACTCGATCACTACCCCGTTAAGTCTATTAAGAAAATTGAGTTAAGCAGAAGCTTTCGCCCCTGGAGCAGAGGCCCATGGGATGACGATGTCATTAGCATTAATAACACAGCCATAAGCTTAAATGATATAGAGCATGTAATCTTACGGCCGATTTGGCAGGACCCACGCACCCACTACGCTGTTAACTGCGCCTCTATTGGTTGTCCTAATTTAGCCAATCAGGCCTTTACCGCCGAAAATACAGAGCAGTTACTTGAACAAAATGCCAGCGCTTTTATCAATAGCAATAAAGGCCTTAAATACGTAGGCAAAAATAAAGTCGTCTTATCTAAAATTTACTCATGGTATAAAGGTGACTTTGGCGATACCCAAGCTGAACTTATAGAACACCTTAAACAATATGCTGATAACGAGCGCCTAAAAGCCCTAAACAACAATCCAAGTATAAAATACGAGTATAACTGGAATCTAAACGATGACAAATAAGGTATTAACAAATCAGTAAGCCACAAGCCTAACTAAACACCTGTACAGCACGCAATCACCGTGCTGTTTTTATTCCAAAATCACATATTTGTATAAGCTTTTATTCTTTTTAGTTTTAAAGGACATTGTTATTATGTGCGCCCTATTCTGCGCGTATTCTATATATATCCTGCGCATTATTAGATAAACACTTGTTTTTTATATGTTTTTTAATCATTAACAAATGATTAATGCTCATCAACGTTGTATACAGAGGATTTCATGTCAGGCCTAGTTAAACCCCATGGTGGCGGCGACCTAAAACCATTATTGCTTACTGGAGACGCGCTTACCGAAGCCAGCCAAAAAGCACAATCACTTCCTAAAATCACACTAAGTTCACGTGAGGTGGGTGATTTAATCATGCTTGGCACCGGTGGCTTTACACCGCTTGAAGGCTTTATGAATAAAAATGACTGGCACAGCGTTTGTCATCATATGAAACTGGCTAATGGCATTTTTTGGCCTATTCCAATAACCTTATCAACTAGCAAGGCTAAAGCAGAACTATTAAAGCCGGGCCAAGAAGTTGCACTATACGACGGCGCGACTGATGAGCTAATGGGTATACTCAAGCTTGAAGAAAAATACTCTATTGATAAAAAAGTAGAATGTTTGGAAATTTTCCGTACTTGTGACGAAGCCCACCCTGGCGTTAAGATGGTTATGGAACAAGGCGATATAAACTTAGCTGGCCAGGTACAAGTATTATCTCAAGGCCATTTCCCAGCAACATACGGTGATCAGTACATGACACCCGCGCAAACACGTACTGCCTTTAAAGAACGTGGCTGGACTAAGGTAACGGCCTTTCAAACGCGTAACCCATTACACCGTTCACACGAATACCTTGTGAAATGTGCAATCGAAGTCAGTGACGGTGTACTTGTGCACTCACTACTGGGTAACTTGAAGCCAGGTGATATCCCTGCTGAAGTCCGCAGCAATGCTATCAGCACGCTTATTGATAAATACTTTGTTAATAATACCGTTATTCAAGCTGGTTACCCCTTAGATATGCGTTATGCGGGGCCAAGAGAAGCTTTGCTACACGCTGTATTCCGCCAAAACTACGGTTGTGCCTTCCTGATTGTAGGCCGTGACCACGCCGGTGTCGGTGATTATTACGGTGCATTCGATGCACATGAAATCTTTGACCAGTTACCAGAAGACGCACTTGAAATTAAAGCCATGAAGTTTGATTGGACTTTCTACTGTAAAAAGTGTGGCGGTATGGCTTCAATGAAAACGTGCCCGCATGATGCAGAAGATCGCTTGCTGCTATCTGGCTCAAAATTGCGTAAACTACTCTCCGAAGATCAACCAGTACCTGAAAACTTCAGCCGCCCAGAAGTACTCGCTATACTAAGCCAGTACTATCAAAGCATAGAACAAGAAGACCGTGTTGAAGTCAAACTGGTAGGCGCATCAGCGCAATAAACTCTTGAGTGAACTAACTTAGGCAAATGACAATATGTATACCTATAGTCCTGTAGACCAAAAAATTGTAGATGAACGCGTGGCTCAGTACCGTGACCAAACGCGTCGTTTCTTAGCCGGCGAACTCGGCGAAGAAGAATTTCGTACCTTGCGTTTAATGAACGGCTTATATGTGCAAACCCATGCACCTATGCTACGTGTTGCCATTCCTTACGGCTTGTTATCTAGCGAACAAGTACGCATGTTTGCGCATATAGCACGAACTTACGACAAAGATTACGCCCATTTTACAACACGTCAAAATATTCAGTACAACTGGCCCAAGCTAGAAACGGTACCGGATATTTTAGCTGATTTAGCTAAAGTGCAAATGCACGCCATTCAAACCAGTGGCAACTGTATTCGTAATACGACGTCTGATGAATTAGCCGGCGTTGCTGTAGACGAAATTGAAGACCCGCGTCCATATTGCGAAATCATCCGCCAATGGTCAACATTTCACCCTGAATTTGCTTACTTGCCACGTAAATTTAAAATTGCCGTTACTGGCGCTGATAAATTTAAAGGTGTAGATCGCGCTGCTATTCAAGTACACGACATTGGTCTGCAAATGGTGAAAGGCGACAATGGTGAAATAGGCTTTGAAGTTTTAGTCGGCGGTGGCCTAGGCCGTACACCAGTAATCGGTAAAGTCGTGCGTGAATACTTACCAAAAGAAGATTTATTATCGTACCTAGAAGCCATTGTACGTGTATACAACCAACAAGGTCGTCGCGATAATAAATACAAAGCGCGTATCAAAATCTTAGTGAATGCTTTAGGCGTAGAAAAATTTACGGCTTTAGTAGAAGCCGAATGGCAAGAGATTAAAGACTCAACATTAAAAGTAAGCGCTGAAAAAATTGCTGAAATGCAAGCACACTTCACCCTGCCCGATTATGACCAAAACGCAGCTACCTTTGACGAATTAGAAGCACAGTTAAAAGACAATAAAGACTTTGCCGCTTGGTACAAATACAATACACGCGAACATAAAGTGAAAGGCTATCGCGCTGTTATTATTTCACTAAAAGCACCAGGTATTGCACCAGGCGATATTACCGACAAACAACTCGATGCCGTTGCAGACTTAGCCGACGCCTACAGCTACAAAGAATTGCGCGTTATGCATAATCAAAACCTTGTATTAGCTGACGTGCAAAACAAAGATTTATTAGCGCTTTGGCAAAAGCTCGATACGCTAAACCTATCATGGGCGAATGTCGGCACATTAAACGACATGATTTGCTGCCCCGGCTTAGATTTTTGCGCACTAGCCAATGCTGGTTCAATTGATATTGCCAAACAAATCAACGCTAAGTTTGACAACCTTGATTACCTACACGATGTAGGCGAACTATTCCTTAATATGTCGGGTTGTATGAATGCCTGTGGCCATCATCATGTG
>JAHDBX010000104.1 GCA_020630145.1 Gammaproteobacteria bacterium
TGGCTATCAACATATTGAGCACTGACTAAGTTTTGTGGAATATGACTATCAAACTGCGCACGGCCTTCACCATGCGATACCACAACAGGAATAATAGACCCCGCCATACCTTGCAATAAAACAGAAGGCGAATCATTGATCACTACATTACTTAAACGTGCTTCAAATTGTTCCGAAAGATTACGTTCAAAACTTGGCCAGCTATTTGCTCCAGGAATCAGCGGTGCAAGTTTTGATATCATTTGGCAGCCATTACACACACCCAAAGTAAAACTATCACTACGTTGAAAAAATGTTTCAAACTGGTCACGTAATACAGAGTTAAACAATATTGACTTAGCCCAGCCACCACCAGCACCGAGCACATCACCGTAAGAGAAACCACCACAAGCTGCTAAACCAGCAAACTCATTTAAATTAAAGCGCTGATTTTGTAAATCAGTCATATGCACATCAACGGCTTCAAAACCTGCTCGATCAAATGCAGCAGCCATTTCAATATGACCATTAACACCCTGCTCTCGCAGCACGGCTACTTTTGCTTTTGTTTGCAAAATACTTGGCGTTACAGAAAACGTTAAATCTGTTTTTATGCCCTGATTATCTGTACCACTAATAGACTTATATTCTTGCTCGGCACAATCCGGATTATCACGTAATTTTTGAATATGGTAGCTTGTTTGACTCCATAGCTCTTGTAAATTTACACGTGTTGATGAAAATAATACGTTTTCGCCTTGGCGAATAGTTATTGATTCATCAGTTTTAATCGTAGCCACAGTATGAACAATATTTTCCAAACTATACTGAGAAAAAATAGCATTTACTTTGCTCAAGTGTTGCTTACTCACTTGCACAACAGCACCGAGTTCTTCATTAAATAATGCAGCAATTGCATCTTTACCCAAACCAGCAATATTAATATCAAGCCCAACATGTGCAGCAAAAGCCATTTCAGACAATGTTGTTAACAAACCACCATCAGAACGGTCATGATAAGCTAATAATAAGTCGGCATCACGTAGTACTTTTATTGCATTAACAAAGCCCGTGAACTGTTTAACATCATCAAGGTTAGGCGCATATTCGCCGACTTGGTTATAAACCTGTGCTAGACATGAAGCCCCTAAGCGGTTTTTACCTTGACCTAGGTCAATCAATAGCAGTTCAGTATCAGGATTATTTTCTAACTCTGGTGTTAAGGTTAAACGTACATCAGCAACCGGTGCAAAAGCAGAAACAACCAATGATAATGGCGATGTCATTTTCACATCTACAGATGCATCATCTTGCCAGGTTGTTTTCATCGACAAAGAGTCTTTACCAACAGGGATACATATATCTAGCTTCGGGCATAACTCTTCGCCTACGGCCTTTACCGTATCAAACAATGCCGCATCTTCACCTTCTTCACCACAAGCAGCCATCCAATTTGCAGACAATTTAATATCAGCAAGTTTACGTATATCAGCAGCCATAATATTCGTAATAGCTTCACCAATAGCCATGCGCCCTGAAGCAGCAGGGTCAAGTAATGCTAAGGGCGTGCGTTCACCCATAGACATCGCCTCACCTGTATAGCCAACAAATGATGATGTGGTGACTGCTACATCTGCAACCGGCGTTTGCCATGGACCTACCATTTGATCCCGGTGAATTAAACCACCAACAGAACGATCACCTATTGTAATTAAAAATGACTTACTCGCCACAGTTGGCAAAGATAAAACACGCTTTATTGCTTCATCTAATTGAATAGTTTGCTTATCAATGGCTTTGGTTTTTATATTGGCATGCTGAACATCTCGCAACATTTTAGGCGGTTTACCTAACAACGTAGCTAATGATATATCGACAGGCTTATTATTAAAATGTGGGTCTTCTACCGTTAAGTGTTGTTCATTAGTTACATCACCTAAAACCGCATAAGGCGCGCGCTCGCGTGTACAGAAAGCATCAAACAAATCCAGTTTGTCTTCAGCAACGACCATTACATAGCGCTCTTGTGCCTCATTACACCAAATTTCCATTGGTGCCATACCAGGCTCATCATTTGGAATTTTACGTAAATCAAATACTGCACCTTTATCAGCATCATTAACCAACTCAGGCAATGCATTTGATAAGCCACCTGCACCCACATCATGAATCGATAACACAGGGTTATCACTGCCCATTGCTATACAGGCCTCAATCACCTCTTGGCAACGGCGTTCGATTTCTGGGTTACCACGTTGTACAGAGGCAAAATCTAAATCTTCTGAACTTGCACCAGACGACATCGATGAAGCGGCACCACCGCCTAAACCAATTAACATTGCCGGGCCGCCTAAAACAATAACCTTGCTACCCGCTGGCAAACCTAATTTTTCAACAAGTTGCGCACGTATATTTCCCATACCGCCTGCAATCATAATAGGCTTATGATAACCACGCAGTTTGCCTGCATTATCTATTTGTTCATAACTGCGGAAATAACCACAAACATTAGGGCGACCAAATTCATTATTAAATGCGGCCGAACCAATTGGGCCTTCAATCATAATATCTAGCGCCGAAGCAATACGTTCTGGCTTACCATTATCTGCTTCCCATGCTTGTTCAAATTCAGGTATACGTAAATTCGACACTGAAAACCCGCTCAAACCCGCTTTAGGCTTACCACCACGGCCCGTTGCACCTTCATCTCGAATTTCCCCACCAGAACCTGTAGCCGCACCAGGAAACGGTGAAATAGCAGTGGGATGGTTATGCGTTTCTACCTTCATTAAAATATGAATTTCTTCAGTATATTCATATGATTTACTCATGGCATTACGTTGTAAACGCTGGCCTTTGTGCCCTGCAATAACAGAAGAATTATCTGAATAAGCCGTAATCACGTTTTCAGGTGAGGTCTCATAAGTATTCTTAATCATCTTAAACAATGATTTATCTTGCCCAAGGCCATCAACTTTCCAGTCTGCATTAAAAATCTTATGGCGGCAATGCTCTGAATTAGCTTGTGCAAACATCATTAGCTCTGCATCAACAGGGTTTCTACCCAAAGCAGTAAAGCTTTTAACTAGGTAATCTATTTCATCATCTGCCAAAGCTAAGCCCAAGTCTTGGTTAGCTTTAACTAAGGCCTTACGGCCGTCTGTGAGCACATCAACCGTACTAAATGGTTTAGGCTGCATCTGTGAAAACAGTACAGCAGCATCATCAATCGTATCTAACACCATATCAACCATACGATCATGTACGAAAGGCTTTAGTACTTTTAATTCATCTACAGACAAAGGCGAATGACTGTGAAAATAAAACACCACTCCACGCTCTACTCGCTTGATGTTATCTAAGCCACAATTATGGAAAATATCACTCGCTTTAGAAGACCATGGCGAAATAGTACCCAAACGAGGCGTAACAAGCAGCTGGCGCTCTGAGTACAAGTCTTCGTTAAAAGCGCCGTCATAACTTAATAAAGCCTCCGCTTTCTGCATATCCTCTTTACTTAACGATTCAACATCTAAAAAATGCACAAAACGTGCAGCAATACGCGTTAACTGCGGCATATCAGCCTTACAATTAGCTAGAAGTTTTTGTAAACGAAAATCAGATAGTGCATTTGCACCAAAAATCGATAGCATGATGAGTGAGTTCCTGAAAACAGCGTTAAACCGCATAATAAAGCGGTATAAATGAAGGTGCGTATAATATTATACAATGGCTCTAAGCTCCAGCAACAAGCGCCAAATAACCATAAAAATCAGTAAATTAGCGTGACAATCGCGTAGAAGCAAATTACACTATCCATATCTAACGGTAAAATACCAAGTTCTATTGGGGGCGACATGGCTTTCGACGGGAATATCAACACCTTAGGTGCATGCCGTGGTGGTTATCCACGTAAAAACGACCAAAACTATAGTTGCAAACGACGACAACTACGCACTAGCAGCTTAATAACCTGTATAGACCATCGGCCCAAGCCTGTGCTTGTGCACTCGGATCACCGGTGTCATTCTCACAAGATCGATATGAAGCGCTCCCAGCGTGGATTATTTAAAACTTATCTGGGATCGCTAAGCGTCTTCCCCGCCTATTGGGTAGCGTTTAGTTAAATTAATAGTAGGATAAGCATGTAGTACCAACGGCAGAGAGTTTTCGGACGCGGGTTCAATTCCCGCCGCCTCCACCAATACATTATCTAAATACGTCCAATACAGTCTATAAAGCCCCGTTTTTACGGGGTTTTTCGTTTATACTATGTCCTATATAGTCCAGAGAGATACCCCCAAAACCTGAGCATTCAGGGGGTATTTATGGGGGTATATGTAGAAATTAAAAAATCGATACCCCCAAATGGAGTCTATATGCCATTAACTGATCCAAAAGCCAAGCAAGCCAAGGCTAAAGAGAAAGACTATAAACTCAGCGATGAGAAAGGCTTATTTCTCCTAGTAAAGAAAACAGGCCGTAAATACTGGCGCGTTAAATACCGCTTTGCTGGCAAAGAAAAGCTACTCGCTCTTGGCGTGTATCCAGAGTTAAGCCTTAAAGAAGCTCGTAACTTACGCGACCAAGCTAGAAAACAACTAGACACAGGTCTTGATCCATCAGAAACCAAACGTATTGAGAAAGCAGCAAAGAAAGAACTAGCTGCTAATAGTTTTGAAGCCATAGCTCGTGAATGGCACGATAACAAAAAGAATCAATGGACAGACAGTCACGCGACTAAAATACTACGCTCATTAGAGACTAAGCTATTCCCCACTCTTAGCCATCGCCCTATCAATAATATCACTGCACCCGAATTATTAAGTGTATTGCGCAAGATAGAAAGCACAGGCGCACTAGAAACTGCACACCGTTTAAAACAAACAGCTGGACAAATATTTAGATACGCCATTATCACAGGCCGCGCAGAACGAGATCCATCAGCGGATTTAAAAGAAGCGATTAAAACACCCAAGAAAAAACACTTAGCTGCAATAACTAAACCACAAGAAGTTGCACAACTACTCATTGCGATAGATAACTTCAACGGCACACCATCAGTCAAAGCCGCCCTAGCCTTGTCACCCTTACTATTCGTAAGACCAGGTGAATTAAGACATATGGAATGGCAAGAAATAGATTGGGAAACTGAACAATGGGAAATACCAGCCAACAAAATGAAAATGCGCCAACCGCATATCGTACCCTTATGTACACAAGCAATAGCAATACTCAAAGAACAACAACTACTTACTGGACAGGGGTTATACATATTTCCATCTGCCAGAGGTAAGAGCAGACCTTTATCAGATAACGGCGTTAGAACAGCTCTCAGGACGATTGGTTACACAAATGAACAAATGACTGCACATGGCTTTAGAGCTATGGCACGTACTCTACTCGATGAAGAATTGCATTTCAGAGTTGATTATATTGAACACCAATTAGCTCATGCGGTTAAAGACCCAAATGGCCGAGCCTATAACCGTACTAGTCATTTACCAGAGCGCAAAGCAATGATGCAAAAATGGGCTGATTATTTAGATACATTAAAGAATGCTCAATTCAATAAAGTTGTTATTGGCAAATTTAATTAAGTATTAATTCTAAGGGTATGGTATTCAAAAGGGGTGGTAAATTGAGATGATAGAAGAATTTATTATTATGCCAGAGGATTTCATTGAGTCTGAACTATTGAGAAAAACAATTGAAATAAGCAATGAAAGAAATGACGATTTAGAAAAAAATATTGATAATTATGATGATAAATTTAAACATATAATTTCATTGCATCTAGGAAAAATAAAAAACAAATCAACATGCTATTTAATAATATCCGCATATTTCGATTTTATTCGTTACCTGCCAAAAATCTCATTACAAGATTTAAAGAGTTATAAAAAAGATATTTTAGAGGGGTTAAAAATTGAAAAAGATTATGCAACGGGTGATTTGGATGAGTTCCTAGAAGGAAATTCTAGAGAAAGCTTTTGCTTAAATAATATTTTATCAGACTATGGTTTTCATAACAGCATAAATGTAAGCTGGCTTCTTTCAGATTTGTTTCTTAAAAATGAGATAAAAACAAGACTAATTGGAATCATGATTATAGATTACATGATAAATTCATATGGTAAATACAACCTGACTGCAATAGATAGACTCTTAGATGCATTAATTAACTATAAAATGTCTATAAATGTGAATATTTTTTCAAAGTGGGAAATAAATAAAGCATCAAAAATAAAATCTAAAAAAGGAGGCTTAGCCAAAAAAGATAAGTTCGAAAAACATAAAAAATATTGTTTTGATATGCTTGTTAAAAGCAAGGATAGCTATAAAAATTTAAGAGTGGCAGCTATAAAAATATATCCATTATTACAAAATCATTGTGAAATAAAGAAAATTGAAAAACTAATAGGATGCAGAGAACATATAACAATATATGAGTGGTTTCTCAAGGCGAAAGAAG
>JAHDBX010000105.1 GCA_020630145.1 Gammaproteobacteria bacterium
AAAGAGCCCTGTGGATAAGCTGGCTACATGTTAGTTTTTCTGCAGGCTCGTTAGCTTTAAATCATATTAAATAAACTACAAGGAAAATTTATGCAGTATAGAAGATTAGTGGTAATTATATTAACAATACTATTTAGCTCAGAATTGTTTGCAGAAATGGGTAAGCGTACAGCTGCCATTGAAAAAATCCAAGCAGAAAGTGCTAACAGAGTAGGCTACGAAAATATACTTTATATTAAACAGTTAGGCTCATGGAGTGCGACAAGCTGTAATACTACATGGGCTGCCTTCAATGCCCAAGAAAACCCACATTTAATGTCAATTGCGTTAGCTGCACGTGTTAGCCAAATGCCTGTTACTGTAACTGTGGATGATACATACCCCAAATTGGGTAGTATTTGTCAAATTATTAATATTGAAATGTAAATAGTTTTCAAACTAACAAGTTGTCAATCGGACGCCTTTTCCGTTGCTCGTTTTTGTGCTTGAATAGCACAAAATCAATCAACTCCAAAGCCGCCAATTACAGCGGCGTTATGTGTAATCAACTCATGTCTTATAGTTATAAAACTCTTTTTATTGAAGCCTATGAAAGAACAAATCGCTTAGGTTTATCTTCTCCATGCCAAAGCGATTATTTATCCGAAGGCCGAATCATTGATTTTTTCACAAGCCTAAAAATCCATTGGAGGCTTTCACAGCTTTACAAAAATATAGATATTGAGGTTTTAAGCTTACAGTGCTTTCAAGTACATGATTATATACATATGTATATCGATAAAATCATTAAGCATAATGCTGTATTCACAATAGGCTTTATTAAAATGCCAAATTCAGCCTTTTTTGAATTTGATGAGAAATACTTGATCAAATTGCTTAAAGAAGGTTCTGGCAAAGAAAATTTTAATATGCATGCTTGGCTTACTTTCCCATCTGGTGAGATATTAGACGCATCAATATTGCATTCGATAGCAGTTAAGTATAATAAAAAAATACGAAAACATGCTTATATTGGTGATTACCCTGAATCACTAACTAATATGCAATATATTCCAATGGTTTTAGGTAAAGAGATATTATATAAATTAGTATCGAACACATAACAAAGTTGTCAATCGGACTCCTTTTCCATTGTTCGTTTTTGTGCTTGAATAGCACAAAATCAAACAACTACAAAGTCGTCGCTTACAACGGCGTTATAACTCTTTACAAAAAATATAGTTGCTATACTATAAACGTTGATGTGCTGCGTAACCCCTGAAATCAGCAAGGCCTAATCTAGGCGGGGTTCTATTCCTATATTAAGTCAATCTTAATTCTCTATTAGCACTAGCTCATGGCGGCCTAGATTAATCGCTAAATATTCCTCCGTAAAAAACTAAATAGCAGCCGCTTGTAACTAAGTGTAGGAGCATCACAATGCTTAAATTAATTAAGCTTATTTTGCAGCAATCACCTTCTAGGCTACTAATTTTTAGTCACTTGGTAGCTGTTTTAGGGCTGTTGTATGCAATACATTTATTAGGTAAAGTTTAAGTTATAACAAGTGTGTTATTTACGCACGCAAAAAGTGCGTGCTGGGACGGTCTTACGCTCCGCTCCAGCCCGCCTCATACACAGGCGTTATGGTTTAAAGCATGAGACTTAATCAAATTATTGATGTGACGGTTACGAAAGTAGAGCCGGGTTATATCAAAATCGATTACGAAGGAAAATCGGCAACGCTACAAATTACTGAGCTAACCTGGAAACCGGGCAAACTAGAAAGCTCAGATTATGTGAGGGTCGGGCAGGTGATACGCGTAAAGGTGATTGCGATTGCAGACGATCAATTCAGTGTGTCTTTGCGTGAAGCTTGTCTCGGCGGCGACCCATGGAATGATCCACCTAAAGTTGGTGAACGATATTTCGCCCCCGTTGTTAACATAACGGATTACGGGTATTTCTTTGAAATTTCGTATTTTTGCCATGCCCTTTTGTTAACAGAAAATGCAATAAATAAATATCAACTAGGAGATCGTGTTAATGTCGAGGTTTCCTCAGTGAAGCTATCCCCCAATAGGGTAGAAGTTGTTTTGGCGAACGAACCATAACAAAGCTGTCAATCGGACGGCTTTTCCGTGCTCGCTTTTGTGCTTAAGTAGCACAAAATCAACCAACTACAAAGCCGCCAATTACAGCGGCGTTATGTGTATTTGAAGGCTCAAGATTAGAATAAAGATTTAGAGGGTTAATAAAATGGAAAAGTTAAGTAACTCAGAATTTTATCAAATGATTTTTCTTTTACATAGGTACATGTCAGCAGATATGGATCAATTCGAAAACTGGTCTTTTGATACTGAATATGGCCCTGTATATGCTGAGCTTACAAGGGTTCCTTCAGGCCCACCTTCAGGGTATGATAATTTAAATCATATAGCTGGTAGCTCCGAATCATAAAATTGGTTGCCTATTACTATGGGTAATAAAACACATAACAAAAACGTTAAATACGCTCTCTATCGGTCGTCGGACTTCGCGTTGCTCGGCCGTTTACGTGGGCGTTATGCGTTTTTACGGGAGCAATAATTGAAAGCTTTACTACTAGAGGGTGATGGTGTTCTTAACCTCCGGGAAATCGAAGATCCTATTCCTGATAATAGAAGTATTTTGGTAACCGTCGAAGCTACAGGAATAGGGGGTAGTGAATACTTAAGTTTTAAAAATACTGGAATACGCCCTTTACCCAATATTATGGGGCATGGTATTTCAGGAGTGACTCCTGACGGACAGCGTGTATCTATTTACCCTTTGTCGTCTTGTGGCAAATGTCCTTATTGCTTGGAAGGTCAAGAGCAACTCTGTGATAACTGGTCACTTATTGGTGTGCAGTCTAATGGTGGTTTTGCTCAAAAGGTATCAGTACCACATCATCAGTTATTTAAAATCCCTAACGACTTGTCATGGGCTCAATCAGTATTTATTGAGCCTTTCGCTAATTCAGTGAATGCTTGGGAGCAATCTTGTGCTCATAAAGATAGCAAGGTATGTGTTATTGGTGGAGGAAGTTTGGGTTTAGGTCTTGTTGCTTGTGCAAATACTTCAGGAAATGAAGTTACAGATGTACTAGAAAAGTCAGTGAGTAGACAAGCTGCTGCTCTTAGGTTGTGAGCTCAATGCGCGCAAAGCACTTTAGATGGTGATTATGATATTGTTTTTGATACAGTGGGCTCTAGCGAAACTAGGTTAAAAGCTATTCAATATACAAGAAGGGGGGGAACATGTGTATTTTTAGGCTTTGCCACACCAGAACTAACTATAAACTTTTCTGAAATTATTAGGCACCAAAAGAAGCTTGTGGGTTCTTTTGTCTATTCGCAAAAACAATATAAAAAAGCGATTGAGCTTGCTCTAATGTGTGATGAATCTTGGGTGAAAAATATCACTTTTGAAGAAGTGGCGGATCATTTAGAAGACTTTTGCAGTGGTAATTTTGAAAATATAAAAGTGGCATTAAGGCCAAATGCATAAAAAGCCACCAAAATTGACTCACAATTCGATCGCAATTTATTACAAGCTCTATCGCTTAAAAGAGCCTCAATGTTAGACTTAAATGAGACAAATTTATTGTTAGTATTGAATGAGCTTGTGAAATAATTATAGCCTCTTTTTCATTGCTAGATCAGGTCTTGTCTCTAATCTGTTGTAAGAAAGCGGATTTAATCATCTTTACCCTTGAATTATAGGTTTTATGGAATCCTTTGTTGCCTTATGAAAAAATAAAGTGAATAATATAAATGGCGTATTTAAACACGTCAACCTCGGTCACAGGAAGATAACAATTCGAAGAAAAAGGATACCCATCATTTTTCCCCTCCTGTGCAGATATGTCAGAGCCGCGTTTTTTAAACGTATTTTTTGACATTTAATATCATATCAGAAATCAATTTAAACTTAGGGATAATCAAATGTATAAGCTGATCTTACTTTTTTTAGCACTAATGAGTTCTAACAATCTTTATGCTGGTTCGGCGAGCTCTGGCACTCTCTTTAATTTTCATTTCATGAATAACGGTGTCATTATCGTTTATACGACTGGTACAAGGAGCGGTGTTCCAGCATGTGCTAGCTCTCAACCTCAACGATTTGCTTTAGATGCAACTACCACTGCGGGCAAAACCCAATTATCAGGTTTAATATCTGCTCATGCAGCCAAAAAGCCTATCACCATCTATGGTACTGGAGCATGTACCGCTTACGGTGATTCAGAGACTATCAACTTCTTTTATGTTCAGTAATTCAAAAAAGCTATGCTGTCGTTAGCTATGCAAGCGATAGCAACAGGCACTGTGGTAATAGCCTCTGGTACAGGTGCCTGTATGATTGACGGTATTGAAGACCTTAAGTTTTTGCAAATCAATTATTCATACGAGTCGTTTAAAAAGACGATAAAGTGTCGTGTTTTAATGGGGTATGATGTGTTTTAAGTGTGTATTAAGCTGAAGATATCCAGTCAGATAATATCGAAAAGCATTTCAAAAAAATATTCGAAATGTACTTTTCTCCTGTCTGCCCTAATAAATATTGGTTTATATAGCATTAGTTTTATTATTAAAAAATTTTACAAGGAGCGATATGAAATATCTATTTAATTTGATCATACTTTCGATAATATCTACGGAGGCCTTTGCAACTGATCATACTGTTAATGGGGAAATATCCGTAATGCGTAGTCATTCAAGCTACTGGGACAGTAATTCATGGATACAAATCGAAGGAGTTAAGGATGTCGCAGGTTGTCCGCAAGATAATCACGGTAAAGGTTACTTTACTTATATTGTTGTTCCTACTGAAGAAACACAATTATATTCCATGTTGTTAAGTGCATTTATAACAAAACAAAATGTCGAAGTGCGATTTAGCACAATACTAACTAATGGTTTGTGTACTATTAAATATGCTTCACTTATTCAAAACTAATCATAATTAGAGGTAATGATTTTATTTTATCAGGCAGTTATTAATTTTTAATAAGGAAATTTTTTTATGTATAAAATTATTTTTTCACTAATACTTACGTTGATTTTATCTGAAAAGGCCTTGTCTTTATCATATAATCAAGCAGAAGTGGAATCTATCCATAGTCCTGATAGCAGGCCCTGTACTTTTTTGAAGTTAAAAAACGTTGCTGTAGCTGATGCAACTATCGCTAATAGCCCTTGGTTCACGATACCATTAGACCATAATGGACATGATGTTATTCTCAGCATTCTCTTGACAGCATATAGTACAGGTAAAAAAATTAACGTAGTTACTAGTGGTACTACAAAATGTAGTCACCCTGAAATTAGTAGCATTCATTTTTCATACTAACCTATAACAAATGTGTCATGTATGTATACCAAAAGCTGAGTGGTGGGGCGCAGGCTTACGCGCTAATCCAGTCAGCCCTATACATAGGAGTTAGCAACTTTAACGATATAAGGAATATATAATGAAAAATACTTTAGCTATTTTTTGAATTTCAGAGTTTTTGAAAAAGGTGTCAAGCTTCGTCAAATATGGCATGAGGACGTATAAAAATTTGCTCAGATCAGAGCCTAACAAATTTAGGTAACATTGCCACTATGCGGTTGGATGCACCAAGCCTGTGTTAGGTGTACATTAAATAGAATCGTTATTTTAATAACTGCAGGGTTTATCGTATTTCTGTTCCGTTTTGTGTTTGAGTAGCAGATCAACTAACTACAAAGCCGCAGCTTATGGCGGTGTTATGATCTAAGATCAAAGGGGAAAGCCAAATGAAAAAGGCATTTATTATTTCAATTTTTTTAATATCCAGCTCTATATCATTTGCAAGTGAAACATTATGCCATACATGTGAAATATCGTGGATAGACACTGAAAAGTCTAATGGAGATATAGTACTTCGCTCAGCAGATAACATTGGCAGTGGCCCTTGTGTTGGCACTGCGCTTACTACAAGGTCTACAGTAACTGACAGGCAAAAAGACCAGTTATTCAGCGCTATGCTTGCAGCCATGATGGCAGGCAAAAAAATTACAGCGCATGGTGAAACAAGTGGTTGTGGTTCATTGACTCATATTACAATTAAAAGTGACTAATACCCATTATTTTCATTGTGTCATACGCTATGCTGGCGCAAAGTCAATTAGCGACAATGTTGTGATAGGTTAGTGCATATTAGGAGGCTGATGTGAAAAGTGCATATCATCTGCGTTCGGCTAATTTAGCTGATCTTGATCGATGTTTTGAAATTGAGTCAGTTGCCTATGCCGGAGACGAAGCGGCAACAAAAGAGAAAATACTTAAACGAATTACTTTATACCCTGAAGGTTTTTTGGTTATCGAGAATGATCAGGAAATTATGGGGTTTGTTAATTCGGGTGCAGCTCATCAGGTGACCTTGTCTGATGAGTCATTTAAAG
>JAHDBX010000106.1 GCA_020630145.1 Gammaproteobacteria bacterium
CTAAAGCAATTAAATCTTTATCTGAGCCATTAAAAATGGGTGACTTAATCAGTTGCGCTAAGGCCATATTGTCGAATGGTGTGATTAAGAAGTTAAGCAAGCACATGATGTCATCAACTTCCTGACAGTCCAGTAAGGTGCCTGTTTCTGTGCCTACAAAAGGAATACTTTTGTCAGCTAGCGCTTGTTCATAAGCATTGGCATGAGCCCGTTTACGTAGCAATATATAAATGTCTTTATATTCAAGAGCCCGTTTGTTTTCACCCACTGCTGTTTTGTTGCTAATTAGCATAGCGATTTTATCAGCAATAGCTTGGCCCTCTAATTGATGGGCGTTTATAGCGTTGCGGTGAAGGGGCGTGTCGAGTGGGTTCCTAAAGTAAATTTCTTCATCGTTGTCGTTTTCAGGAGACACAAATAAGGGCCAACATTCAACATGCCCCCATAGCTTGGGCTTATGGGTGTCGTGTTCGCTAAAGTCAGTAATTAAATCTTGATTTAAAAAAACGTGATTAACTGCTTGAATAATTGCTGTTGATGAGCGCCATGATTTATTTAATGGATAAGTTTGCGCTTGTAGATTTTCTTGTAGCCAGTGTGTTGCCGTATCTTGTAGTTCGGGGTTGGCGCGACGAAAGCTATATATGGATTGTTTGGTATCACCCACTAAAAAAACACTACGTTGCCTTTCATTGTTACCACTGGCCATTTCTTGAAGGAGTGGTAATAACATTTGCCATTGCGTTGAATTCGTATCTTGAAACTCGTCTACAAGCAAATGATTAATGCGGCTATCGAGTTTGTATTGTATCCATTGTGCATTTTCAGCTTTATTCAGTAATTTATAACTTAGCCATTCGAGGTCGCTAAAGTCCAGTTGGTGACGACTGCGTTTAATGGCTTGGTAGTGCTCAAGTAATGCTTGCCCAACTTGGTACCAACTGCAATGTAATTGGTATAATTTATTACGCTTACTAATGTCCAGGGTTTCAATAATCGCATTACATAACTGGGTGTAGGCCTGTAACATTTGATCTGTGTTGGCACCTAATTTTTTTTCTAAAGCTTTGCTATATTTAACATTTTTACTGGCTTCATTTTTAGCGGTTAAAAAAGCACTTTTGATAATTGTAAAGCCTTGCTTGGTAGGTGCTGTTTCATTGAAGGCAATACTGACTGCATTGGCGAGTTTTTGGTAAATTTGCTGGGGCAAGTCTTGTATAAGAGTCGAGAACCCTATTAATTGCTTGGCGTAACTTTCTAGAAATGCTAATTCTGGGTCAGATGTTGTAGGTTGAAAAAAAGCCTTAGCCACCTCAGTAGCGTAACTAACAGGGTCTGCTTGGTTGTCAGTAAAAGACCACCAGTCAGAGCGATATTCTAAGAAACCATCTAACAAAGCTGTACGCGTGCTAAATAGGCTGCCTAACTGTAGAAATAATTCATCAACAGCTGAGCGTAGAGGGTGTTTGTTATCTTGACTAATTTCATCGAATAACTGGTCCCAAGCCGCATCAGCAAGTAAGTATGTCTGCTCTGTAAGTTCAAAGGCAGGTGGTAAGTCAGCATCTAAGGCAAAATACTGCAATAAGTCTTGGCAAAAAGCATGGAAAGTCGATATTTTAAGGCTGGGTTCAGCAAATAAAACGCTGTCGTACAGCTTGCGTACACTATCCAAGCGTTCAGCATTGGCGCTTAAGTTAAATTCTTGCGTAAGTACTGTGCTGAGCGTCTTATCGTCGTATTGGTGTAGTTGCCATAAACGTTCTTGTACGCGTTCTAGCATTTCGCTGGCGGCTTTGCGTGTGAAGGTAATGGCCAAAATGCTACCAGGGTCGGCTCCTTCAATAAGCAAGCGAACAATGCGGTTGACTAATAGGTAGGTTTTGCCTGCACCGGCGGAAGCCGATACGGCAATATTGGCAGTGGGTTCCAATGGGTATACGGTATGGGTATTGCTGTCAGTCAAATGCTTATTCCTCAAGAGTTCGCTATTTTACTACAATCCTGCTAAAACGGCTGCGCGATGAAGCATTGCGACGCTATTTATATGTCTTTTAAACGCCCAACTGCTTTTTCTAGGTTAAAGACGTATAATGCCCGTATTGAATAAACAAAATAATAATATGAGTAAATCAAACAGTTACGATGCCAGTGATATAGAGGTTCTAAGTGGATTAGACCCGGTTAGAAAACGACCAGGGATGTATACGGATACCACACGCCCAAACCATCTTGCGCAAGAAGTTATTGATAATAGTGTTGATGAGGCTATAGCCGGTCATGCTGATAAAATTGACGTGACGCTTTATAAAGACGGCTCCGTATCTGTAGAGGATAACGGTCGAGGTATGCCTATAGATCCACATCCACAGCTTAAAGTACCGGGTGTTGAAGTTATTTTAACGCGTTTGCATGCAGGTGGTAAGTTTAGTGGTAAAAACTATCAGTTCTCGGGTGGCCTGCATGGAGTAGGTGTCTCAGTCGTGAATGCCTTGTCGAAGAAACTGTCTGTTAAGGTGCGTCGAGGTGGTCATGAGTATGAAATGACCTTTGCCAATGGGCATAAGAAAACCGACTTGAAAAAACTAGGCAAAGTTGGTCAAAGGAATACCGGTACAACAGTACATTTTTGGCCAGACGCTAAATATTTTGATTCTGATAAGTACTCGTTACCGAAATTAAAACATGTATTACGTGCTAAAGCCGTGCTTTGCCCCGGCTTATTAATTCGTTTTAAAGACGAAAAAAGCAAGGAAACGGTCGAATGGCAGTTCGAAGATGGTTTAAAAGATTACTTGTTAGATAGCTTATCAGGTTGGGAGCGTTTGCCGGCTACAGAGCCTTTTATGGGGGCGGTAAGTAGTGAACGTGAAGCAATTGATTGGGCCTTATGTTGGCTGCCAGAAGGCGGTACTGCTGTACAAGAAAGCCATGTTAACTTAGTGCCAACGGAGCAAGGCGGGACGCATGTTAACGGTTTGCGTATTGGCTTAACTGAGGCCATACGCGAATTCTGTGATTTTCGTAGTTTAGTGCCAAGAGGCGTGAAGATTGCGCCGGAAGATATTTGGGAAAAGATCAGTTATGTTATTTCACTGAAGATGCAGGACCCACAGTTTGCGGGTCAGACAAAGGAGCGTTTATCATCACGTGAATCAGCGCCATTTGTATCTGGGGTAGTAAAAGACGCCTTTAGCCTATGGTTAAACCAGCATGCAGACCAAGGCGAGTTAATAGCACAAATGGTACTTGAGTCAGCTCAGAGGCGCCTTAAAGCTGCTAAAAAGATTGTACGTAAAAAAGTAGCAGCTGGCCCGGCGTTGCCCGGAAAGCTAGCTGACTGTAGTGGACAAGACCCTGATCAAACTGAATTATTTTTGGTTGAGGGCGACTCTGCGGGTGGCTCAGCTAAACAAGCTCGGGATAGAACTTTTCAAGCTATTATGCCGCTAAGAGGTAAAATTCTAAATACATGGGAAGTTGACCCCGAGCAGGTGTTAGCGTCACAAGAAGTACATGACATTGCTGTAGCCATTGGTGTTGAGCCAGGCTCAAGTAATCTAGAAGGTTTACGTTACGGAAAAATTTGTATTCTTGCAGATGCGGATTCTGATGGCTTACATATTGCCACATTGTTATGTGCCTTATTTTTACGTCACTTCAGGCCCTTGGTCGAAGCTGGCCATATTTATGTAGCCATGCCACCTTTGTTCCGTATAGATGTCGGTAAAGAAGTCTATTACGCGATTGATGATAATGAGCGCCAAGGCTTTCTAGATCGAATTGAAGCTGAAAAGAAAACTGGTAAAGTGAGTATTACACGCTTTAAAGGTTTGGGCGAAATGAATCCTTTACAGTTACGTGAAACATCGATTGCACCTGAAACACGTAGGTTGTTGCAATTAACCATAGAAAATGGTGATGATACACATAAGGTTATGGATATGATGCTAGCGAAGAAGCGTTCACCTGATCGTAAGAAGTGGTTGGAACAAAAAGGTAATTTAGCTGAGGTATAAAGTAAAAAATGTTTTTTAAAAAGACAGTAGATATACCCACAAAGGAGCAAGCTTTACCGGGCCGTGATGAAGCCATTGCTGATAGCTTATCGGGTAAGCACTTTGTGACAGGGCATTCAATTTTGCCACCCTATGCTGAGCATTTGTCATTAGCAGTATTTGGCCTGGGTTGTTTTTGGGGTGCTGAACGAAAGTTTTGGCAGTTAGATAATGTGTATGCAACAGCAGTAGGGTATGCGGCAGGCATAACGCCTAATCCAAGCTATGAAGAAGTATGTTCGGGCATGACAGGGCATAATGAAGTTGTATTAGTGGTTTATGATAAAACAGAGTGCAGTTATGAAAGCTTGCTAAAAACATTTTGGGAATCTCATAACCCAACGCAGGGTATGAGCCAGGGTAACGATCAAGGCACGCAATACCGTTCTGGCATCTACTATTTTAACGATGAACAAAAAAGCTTGGCTGAACGTTCTTTGCAGGACTATCAGCAGAAGTTGTCATCTGCAGGATACGGTGCGATAACAACAGAAATTAAAGCAGCAAGCACATTTTATTATGCTGAAGAATATCATCAACAATACTTAGCTAAAAATGTTAACGGCTACTGTGGTTTAGGTGGTACAGGCGTAACTTGTAATTAAAGATAATACTATGCAATTAAATTTTGAAAATATAGAAAAACAACCCTTAAAAATATTTACTGAGAAAGCGTACTTGGACTATTCCATGTATGTAATTTTAGATAGAGCCTTGCCACATATTGGTGATGGCTTGAAACCTGTGCAAAGGCGTATTATCTATGCGATGTCTGAATTAGGTTTAAGTGCTGCATCAAAATATAAGAAGTCAGCACGTACTGTTGGTGATGTGCTAGGTAAATTTCACCCGCATGGTGATTCGGCCTGTTATGAAGCGATGGTTCTAATGGCACAGCCTTTTTCATATCGTTACCCCTTAGTAGATGGGCAAGGTAACTGGGGTTCGCCTGATGACCCTAAGTCTTTCGCTGCTATGCGTTATACCGAGTCTAAATTGTCGCCGATTGCTAAATTACTATTGCAAGAGTTAGGGCAGGGCACTGTTGATTGGCAGCCTAACTTTGATGGCACATTGAAAGAGCCTGAGTTATTGCCTGCACGCGTGCCACATATTTTGTTGAATGGTACAACCGGTATTGCTGTTGGTATGGCAACAGATATTCCGCCGCATAATTTACGTGAAGTCAGTAAAGCATGTATTGCTTTGTTGGAAAATAGCCGTTTAAGTGTGAATGAACTGGCTGCATTTATTCCAGGCCCAGACTATCCAACGGCTGCTGAAATCATTACGCCTAAAAATGAATTGCTAGATATTTACACTAAAGGCGGTGGCAGCATTAAATGCCGAGCTGTGTATAAAAAAGAAGATGGCGATATTATTATTACTGCTTTGCCGCACCAAGTCTCTGGTTCAAAAGTACTCGAGCAAATTGCGCAACAAATGCAGCAGAAAAAGTTGCCGATGGTAGAAGATTTACGTGATGAATCCGACCATGAAAACCCAACGCGTTTAGTTATAGCGCCACGCTCGAATCGTATTGATATTGATGGGCTTATGGCACACTTGTTTGCAACGACTGACTTAGAGAAAAACTATCGCGTCAATCTCAATATGATTGGTTTGGATGGTTTGCCTAAAGTACATAACTTAAAAGATATTTTACTGGGTTGGTTGAAGTTTCGCCTGCAAACGGTTGTTAAACGCTTGCGCTGGCGTTTAGATAAAGTAAATGCCCGTTTACATATACTAGACGGTTTGTTGATTGCATTTTTGAATATTGATGAAGTTATTCATATTATTCGTACTGAAGAGCAACCAAAGCCTAAGTTGATGAAGAAGTTTAAGTTGAGTGACACTCAGGCAGAAGAAATTTTAAACTTAAAATTACGTCATTTAGCTAAGCTTGAAGAAATGAAAATTAAAGCTGAGCAAAAAGAACTTAAAAAAGAAAAGGCTGAGTTAGATAAGCTGCTGAGTTCTAAAGCGCGTTTGAAAACATTAGTGAAAAATGAAATAAAAGCAGATGCAAAAGAATATGGCGACGACAGACGCTCGCCTATAGTCGCACGTGAATCTGCTCAAGCCATGGATGAGTCTGCGTTGATACCGAATGATCCAGTGACTGTTATTATTTCTCAAAAAGGTTGGGTGCGTGCTGCAAAAGGGCATGAGGTTGACTTAGATAAATTAAGCTTCAAGTCAGGCGATAAATTGCAGGCTTTTGCATTGGGGCGTACTAATCAGCCCGCTGTATTTTTCGACTCCTCAGGACGCGCTTATACTTTGCCATCGCATAATTTTCCATCGGCGAGAGGGTATGGTGAGCCATTAACAGGCAAGCTTAATCCGCCTG
>JAHDBX010000107.1 GCA_020630145.1 Gammaproteobacteria bacterium
TTCTGCATACGTTTGCCAATTTGTTCGTAGCTCAATTTTTTTGCTGATATTTAAAAGGCTTGAGAGGGCGGGGTGACCGTGCCAGCGACGGTTAAAGTGTTGTGCTTTAGGCCATGGGTTTGGGTAAAGCAAATAATGTTGATCAAAATGCCAATGCTCTTTTTCAGCTAAGCGCCAAAAGTCGCTACACTCGCAACGTAGGACGAGACAATTTTCTGCTAATGCACTGTTGTTGCTGTTATTGAGTCTTTTTTCAGATTGGTCAATACCGATAACTAAATAGTCAGGAAAGCTTTGGGCTAAATAACGTGTACTTTCTGCAGTACCGCAAGCACTATCAAGGATAACTTTAGGCTTGTTTTGAATATGCCAATATTCATGAGCTTGTATAAATGCGGCCTGATTATGTTTTGCAATGGGGCTGGTGTACTTATACGCGAGATGTTTGCTTACGATGTGCTCTAAGTTTTCGTGCATCCCATTTTGGTTGGACTCAATAGTTTTAGATGGCGTAAAGCTCATAGTATTTAATCAATGATATGTTTGTGTGCTAAGTATTCTTCGCTTTGCATTTCAATTAAGCGGCTCACTGCACGATCGAACTCAAAACTCAGGAACTTACCATTGTAAATTTCATGTGCAGGTGCAGCAGCCGTTACAATTAGTTTTACTTTGTGGTCGTAAAATACATCCAATAAATTCAAGAAACGGCGTGCCGCGTCTTTTTGTATATCATCCATTATCGGAATGTTTGAAATAAAAACACTGTGGTGTTCTTGGGCAATTTCTAAGTAGTCATTTTGAGAGCGGTTGCTTTCGCAAATGATACTGAAGTCAAACCAGATAGCGCCTTCTGAGCAGCCTAGTGTTGGCAGTGTATGGCCTGCAATAGTAATTTCATTGCTTGAGTTGCATAAGCCTGTAGTAATAGTGGCAAAAATAAGGGCTATTTGTGCTTCTGTAGCTGTATTTAATGGGTAATGGTAGGTGTGGTTGCTTTGTAGTGTTAATAGTCGATAGTCAGTATCGTTATCTATATTTAATACTTGGGTGTACTGTTTCAGTTTTTCTATAGCGGGCAAAAAGCGTTGGCGCTGTAAGCCATTTTCATATAGGTCATCTGGTGGCCTATTTGATGTAGTCAGTAAAGTAAGGCCGTGATCAAATAGGTGCTCTAATAAGCCGCCTAATATCATGGCATCGGCTATATCATTAACGTGGAATTCATCTAGGCATAGCACGCGACATTCTGCGCTATATTTTTCTGCTATTAATGCTAATGGATTTTTAGTGTTTTCTAACTTACGCAATTCTTGGTGAATGGTTTGCATAAAACGATGAAAATGCACACGTTTTTTGTAAGGTGTGTCTAGGCATTCATAGAAAATATCCATTAGCATTGTTTTGCCACGACCAACACCGCCCCATAAATAATAGCCAGGAATAAATTGCCACTTTTTTGATTTTTTAAAGAATGATTTTTTTATAGGTTCAGCGCTTTCTTTTAATGCGCCTTGTAAGGCGTCAAATTTTTTCATCATTTCAGTTTGAATAGGGTCAACTTGCAATGAAAATTCGCTTACACGCGTTTTATACAGACTAGAAGGGGTCATAAATAGATAAGGTGATTAAGCTTTGTATATATAGAGTAATTATTTTACACTTAAATACACTTGGGAAACTATAATCAATTTATAGTAACAGATATTTATTTGCATAGAGGTAGCTATGTTTGGTGAGAATTATATACAGGTTGAAACTGCGCAACACTTGGCTGGTTTGTTTCGAGAGCGCGTAAATTTAACACCGAATGTTCCTGCTTATAAGGAATTTGATTCTGCTAGCGAGGTTTGGCAAGTCAGTACTTGGCATGAAATGTCGCAGTCTGTTGTGCTGTGGCAGCAAATGATGTTGGGTTTAGGTTTAAAGCGTGGCGATCATGTTGCCATTATGGCGGGTAATGGGCGTAACTGGGTGCTGTTTGATCAAGCTGCCCTAGGCCTAGGCTTGGTTACAGTGCCCTTGTATGCTGAGGACAGGGCTGACAATGTTGCTTATATAATCGATGATGCTGACGTAAAGCTAGTGTTTGTGCAAGGCCAAGAACAATGGCAAGCATTGATTGACTGTGATGAAAGTATGCCTTCCTTGCAGCATATTATATCTATAGAGGCTCCGACAGATACCGACTTGGCAAAAGACAAGCGCATGCTGAGCTTGCCTGTTTTGCTGGCTACGACGGATAGTAAGGCGCAGCTCATTACTGAGAACCTAGAGCCAGACACTATGGCTTCCATTGTATATACATCAGGTACAACTGGGCGGCCTAAAGGTGTGATGCTGAGTCATAAGAATATATTGAGTAATGCGTGGGGTGGTTTGCAGTGCGCAGCTGTTGATGAAGAGAGTGTGTTTTTGTCATTTTTGCCGCTCTCGCATATGTTAGAGCGCTCGGCTGGTTATTATATGGCGATGATGGCGGGTTCTTGTGTGGCTTATACACGAGGCATACCTGTGCTGGGTGAAGACTTATTGGAAATTAAGCCGACGGTATTAATTTCTGTGCCACGTATTTATGAGAAAGTGTTCGCTAAGATTCAAGCTGGTCTGCAACAAAAAAGTGGGTTTGCACAGTATCTATTTCATAAAGCTGTAGATATAGGCTGGCGCCGATTTGAGTACAAACAAGCACGGCAGCCATGGTTTTTAGGTTTGCTGCTTTGGCCGGTGTTAAATACGCTAGTCGCTAAAAAAATTATGGCTCGTTTGGGTGGCCGCATGGAAATCGCTATTTCAGGTGGTGCACCGTTGCCACCTGAAATAGCAAAAGTGTTTATCGCTTTAGGCTTGCCATTATTGCAAGGCTATGGTCTAACCGAGACAAGTCCTGTGTTAACGGTTAATCGTGAAGCGGCCAATATACCGCATAGCATTGGTCAAGCCTTGCCGAATGTTCGCCTGCGTATAGATGAGCAGAATAGTGAATTACAGGCACAAGGTGATAGTGTTATGTTGGGTTATTGGAAGAATAGCGAAGCAACACAAAAAACATTTACTTCAGATAATTGGATAAAAACAGGTGACTGTGCAAGTGTAGATGAGCTGGGTCATTATTATATAACGGGGCGTTTGAAAGATATTTTAGTGTTAGGCAATGGTGAAAAGGTACCACCAGCCGATATGGAGATGGCAATGGTATTAGAACCATTATTTGAAAATGTCATGGTTATTGGTGAGGGGCGTTCACATTTAACGGCTATTGTTACTCTAGAAGAAGAGCAGTGGCAGCGTTACGCTGCGAAGCATAATTTTAGCCTTAATGATTTACAAAGTGACAAATTAAAAGAAAAAGTACAAGCTAAAATAAGTCGTCAACTAGAGTCTTTCCCGGGTTATGCAGTAATTCGAGATGTATTGATTTTAAATGATCATTGGACAGTAGAGAACGATATGATTACGACAACGATGAAGGTTAAGCGCCCTAAAGTACTTGAAAAGTATGATGCAGAAATTGATGCGATGTATGAGCGAATATTAAATCGCCATAAGTCTCATAACTAAATGTTATGAGGTTTCTAGTACATAGCCTTTTTTAATTAATTCTTCTGCTTCTTTGATTGGCACAGCATGTTCAATCAGGAAGCCTTGTATGTAGTTGCAACCTAGTCGTTCAAGTAAGTTTGCTTGTTCTTTAGTTTCTACGCCTTCTGCGATAACGTCTAATGAGAGCACTTGCGCTAAGTCTATAATAGCTCGGGTAATATTACGGCTATTCTTATCTTTTGTTAATGAAATAATGAAGCTGCGGTCAATTTTTAATGTGTCAACAGGAAGAGAAATAAGCCGCCCTAGTGATGAATAGCCAACACCAAAATCATCAATACTTATCTTCATGCCTCGGTTTTTAAGAATAGAAAAAATTTCATTCGCGTAGTTAACGCTTTCCATAATCACGCTTTCTGTTACCTCAAGCTTAATGGAGCCTGGGTCAAGGTGGTACTTGTTGAGTACGGAACCAATATGAGCGATCAGTTCAACGCGATTAAAATGAATGGCCGATAAGTTGATATTGACGGTTAGTGATCTTGCAGCAGGGTATTTGCTTTGCCATTTACTGAGTTGCTTGCATGCTGCATCAAATACCCACAAATCTACTTCTCTAATAAAGCCTGTTTCTTCAGCTAAATTAATAAAGTCGTTTGGCATTAATATGCCCTTGCTTGGGTGGTTCCAACGTACTAAGGCTTCAAACCCTGATATGGCATTTTCTTCAAATGAGTATATCGGTTGGTAATAGCATTCAAGTTCATTTCGCGCAATGGCATTGCGCAGGTCATTTTCCATGTGCATAACATGTACGGCTTCTTTGTGCATGTTGGCATCAAAGATGGCATAGTCGCCTTTGCCGTTATTTTTTGCACTATACATAGCAATGTCAGCATCACGAATAATCTCTTCGATGCTTTGGTAGCTAGCATTGCTAATAGCGATACCGATACTGGTGCTGGTGAAAATTTCATTTTCATCAATTAAAAAAGCTTTTGTAAATGAAGTAATAACACGCTTGGAAATTGTAGTGACTTCATTTATGTTTTCAATATTGTCCAGTAAAATAGCAAACTCGTCTCCACCGAGTCGCGCAACGGTATCGCCAGGGCGTAAAGTATTTTTAAGACGGGCGGCAACCTCTTGCAGTAGTTTGTCACCAAATAAATGGCCTAGGCTATCATTGATAACTTTAAACCTGTCTAGGTCTAAGAATAAAACGGCAAACTGATACTCACTGCGCCTATGGATATGTTCTAGGCCTCGTTCAAGCACAGAGTTAAAGTAAGCACGGTTAGGTAAGTTGGTTAAGCTGTCATGGAAAGCATCGTTACGTAATTTGTTTTCAAGTTTACGCCTTTCTGTTAAATCGATGCCGTATAAGTGTATTAGGCCTATGTCCATTTCATAGTGATAGTCCCATTCAACAATATAGTCGCCAAGCGTTAATTCTGTTTTTATAATGGAATTGTTTGACTCTTTATGTAGGCGTTGAATGATTTCATCATGGTTAGATGGCAAAAGCTCTTGTGGCATTTTTCCATTAATGCTACGAAGCATTTTTCTACAGCTTGGATTGGAAAAGCTGATTTCGCCATTTAAGTCCAATATCATAATCATGTAAGGACTTTCTAGTGGTATGCGTGCAAGTCTATTAACGTCTAATTCACGTTGCATACGCTCCAGTTCTAAGCCAACACGGTTTGAACAAATTTCTAAAATTTGTATTTGTCTGTCGCTTAAGTGTAAAGGTTGAGAGTGTAGTAGAACTAAATTGCCTATGATTCTATCGTCATTAATGTTGATGGCTATATTTGTGTAGCTAGCAATATCATGTTTTTTTAGAAAATCATTTTTAGGAAAAAGCTCTTGTACACCTTCAGAGTAATAAACAATTGACCCTGTGTTAGCTTCATTGTGTGGTGCAACTGATGGGTCATATTCAATGGTTGTTAATGAGTTGTTTTTGTCCCATGTGCTAATAATTTTACAGGTGTCGTCATCGTTCATTTCGCTGATGAAACAAATGTCGGCTTGCGTAAAGTTACCGACTTGTTTTGCTAGTGAGTCCAGATAGTCTTGACCGGCATTGGCGACGGTTGCAGCGGTTAATGCATGTAAAGATTTTTCATGTTCGCTACGTGATATGGCTGGGCCAATAATGTTTGCGGCGACTCTAAATGCATTAACAATAGGTTTAGGCCAAATGTAACTTTCAGTTGGTGCGCTGAAGGTCATGAACCCCCACCAACCTTCGTTAACAAAAATAGGCACAATTAAATTATTGTCGAACCCACTTTTTGATAAATGATTGATTTCTGTTTTGCTTAAAATACCTTCGCTAGAAACAATTAGAGGACGACCTTTTTTCATTACTTCTTGGAACTTAATAAATCCTGGTGCTTGTAAATTGAGCGCGGGTAAAGACGTGCTATCTGGGTTGTTTTGGGTGCTGAAAATCAAACTGCATTGAATTGACTGAATTAAGTCGGTATCAATTTTATACAGTTTTGCGCCGGGTGATAATACGGCTTGCGATAGTGCTGCCATAGACTGCTCTATCACGCTTTGCCAATTAGGTGTTTTTAATAGCCATTCTGATATTCTGGCAATCACTGACATAACAGCGTCGCGTGTGCGCAGGTCTAAGGCGCTTTGGAAAACGTTCTCTATGTTTTTGTCTAATATTTCAGATATGGTTGTATCTTCATCGGCAAGCAAGGTTGCGTCAGCTAATAGAGTTTGATCTTCTGGCGG
>JAHDBX010000108.1 GCA_020630145.1 Gammaproteobacteria bacterium
GGAAAATTACACTCGCCAATAGCAGTCATGGTGGCTTGGTATATCGTTATGAACAGACATTGGTTTTATAAAAAGTGATACCTGTACAAAATTTTAGCCGTATAATCACCAGTGCTACAACCTTGAGCAATACGATGAATTACTACAGACTCAACTTTTCGGTTTGATAGAGTTAACAATACAAAAGAATATTCAACACTCATCATTCAGTTATAATTACAAATTTACTTGAATGTTATACGTGTCGATTTAAATATTTTTCAACTCGTGTAAAAGTGAAAACCAAAGCATAAGTGATAATTAGATAAAGAATAGCAACGGCAATATAGACTTCATAAATTGCAAATGTTTTAGAAATTACTCTACCTGCAACACCCGTTAAGTCTAATAAAGTAATAATACTGACCAAGGATGTTGCCTGCATAATAAAAATGATTTCGTTAGCATAAGATGACCAAGAAATTCTTAATGCATTAGGGAACACGATACGCTGATACAATTTGAAATTAGACATTCCATAAGCTTTTCCGGCTTCTAACTCCCCCTTATCAACCGCCTTGATGGCACCACTAAATATTTCCGATGAGTAGGCGGCAGTATTAAATGCAAGTGTTAGTACAGCACAAAAATACGCCTCTCTAAAATAAACCCATAAGCCAATATTTTCAAGCTCATCTCTGAACTGACCACTACCGTAGTAAACCAAATACAGTTGTACTAATAATGGTGTACCACGAAAGAAAAAAACAATAGATTCACTGGTCCATTTAAGAGCATAATTTTTCGACAGCTTCATTAAGCTAAGGAGTATAGCAATCAAAAAACCAATACTAACAGCTAAGGATGTGAGTTGTAGAGTAACCCAAAAACCATCAATAAAGTCTGGGTAATATTCAAAAATAACAGACCAATCCATTACCCATACTCCACAGAATAACGTTTTTCCATATACTTCTGTAAAAATGAAGATAACAATGTAATTAATAAATAAATGAATGCAGCAAATAAATAAACAGTAAATGGCTTCTGGGTAGCATTAGCAGCCACTTTTGACATTCTCATAACATCATCTAATTGGATAATAGATACGAGAGCTGTTGCCTTTATTAGCAACATCCAGACATTGCTGATTCCGGGAATTGCAAAGCGAATAAGCTGAGGAAGTTGAACTCTAAAAAAAGTTTGTGAATGTGTCATTCCCATAGCCCGTGCAGCTTCAATTTGACCTTTAGGCACAGAATCAAGCGCTCCTCTAAAAACCTCTGTAGAAAAAGCGCCATAGATAAATGCTAAGGTAAATATTCCCGCAACGAAAGGATTAAAATTTAAAATGATGTCATAGCCAAGACCTAGCGCAACATCTTGTACTAAGGTCGGCAGGCCATAAAAAAACATAAGCAATAAGATGAGTTCAGGAATGCCTCGTATAGTGGCTGTATAAAAACTGATGATATATTTAAGGATGAGAATGGAAGATCGTTTAGCCAGTGCAGCTGATATACCTATAATCAAAGCCAACACCATAGCACTGATGCCTACCAATAGGGTTTGTTGTAATCCACCAACTATAATACCGGTATAACTATCAAGACCAAACATACATGTACTCTTTTAAGAGAAACCGCACAAAAACGTGCGATTTCTCATTACTGCTTTATTTATTTTGGCTGTTTATGCTTGTAAGTTATTGTGCACCATATACATCAAAATTAAAATATTTATCATTAATTTTCTTATAAGTGCCATCCGATCTAATTTTAGCTATTGCCGCATTTAAAGCTTTTACTAATTCATCTTCACCCTTACGTACACCAATTCCAATGCCTTCCCCTAGATATTTTTTATCATCAATATTAGGACCAAATACTTCGGCATTTTTACCTGCATCGGATGCTAAAAAGTCACTAATGATAAAAGAATCGGCAGCAAGTAAGTCTACTCTGCCAGAGTTAAAATCGAGATTTGCTTCTTCTTGAGTTTTGTAAGCCTTAACCTTAACTAACTTACCAAAAAGTCCGTTAACCAGATTTTCTGTTACTGTTCCAGATTGTACAGCCACTGCTTTTCCTTTTAATCCTTGGCTAAAGTATTTTATTGCGTTCTTTTTTTCTACCGCAAAAGATACTGGACTAGTATAGTACTTAGATGTGAAATCAATTTTCTTCTTACGCTCGTCAGTGATAGACATCGATGCAACAATGGCATCAAATTTTTTGGCAATTAGCGCAGGAATAATGCCATCCCAATCAGATGTAACCCATTCACATTCTGCATTCATTGCTTCACATAGTGCATTACCAATTTCAATATCAAATCCAACGAGGTTACCGTTAGCATCAATGCTATTAAATGGTGCATATGCACCCTCAGTGCCCAATATTATTTTCTTTTTTCCTCCATGGCCGTCAGCGTACGCTACCATATTGAATGTTAATGAACTAAAAAGCAGAGCGAAAGCGATATATAATTTTGTTTTCATGGTTAGATTTACTCCTCGTTTTGGTTATAGATGTCACCGTGCTATAGTAACTTATAGTGCACTAAATAAAAGAATGCATATTGTTAATAATTCTTGAAAAACATATCAATATGTCTAATACGGGTTTCATTATGACAAAGTTTGACTCTACTGACCAAAAACTTATTAGCTTATTACGCTCTAATGCGCGCATACCAGTAGTTGATATAGCCAAAAATTTAGGTGTTTCTAGAGCCACAGTACAAAATCGTATCGCCAAGCTTGAAAAAACCGGTGTCATCGTAGGCTATACTGTTAGCCTTCGTTCTGGCACAAATGAGAACCCTATTCGCGCCATTATGAGTCTTAAAGCAGATGGTAGACAAGAGTTTAAAATTGCCAATGAGCTAAAAGGTTTCCCCGGTATCATATCACTTTACAGTACTAACGGACGTTGGGATATGATTGCTAATATCGAAACAGATACTTTGGAATCGTTTAATAAAATACTCAATAGTATACGCCTCGTTGAAGGAATCACGGCTACTGAAACTAGTCTATTATTAGATAGTTATAAATTTTAAGCGTCCTAATATATCTATATCTGATTCAATAGATCAATATTTCCACCAATAGCCGTCGTATTAATCGTTATTGTTTTTTCTGTGACAAAGCGCAAGAGGTAGTGTGGGCCTCCAGCCTTTGGACCTGTACCCGACAAATCCCGCCCTCCAAATGGATTCACACCCACTACGGCACCAATCTGATTACGATTAATATAGACATTCCCTACCTTTACCTCCGAAGCAATATTTTCATAATTTTTAATACTGCGAGTATGAATGCCCAATGTAAGCCCATATTGTCGACTATTAATGATATCTATCACATCATTAATCTCGCAGGCATTATATCGGGCAATATGCAAAATAGGCCCAAACATTTCTTGCTGGATATCAAGAATCGAATTGACCATTACTGTTGTTGGAGCAATAAAATTGGCCTTATTATCGAAGCTAGGTAAGGTTACTTGAAAAATATCGTATTCGCGAGATTGCATTTCCTTAATATATTGATTAAGTTTTAAATAGGCATTGGAATCTATCACGGGCCCAACATCTGTCTTGTACTCTTCGGGTGAACCAATGACAAGCTCGGTCATGGCACCATGTATCAACTCAATAACTCTATCCGCAATATCATCCTGTAAATAGAGAATGCGTAAAGCGGAGCAACGTTGGCCTGCTGAACTGAAAGCTGATTTGATAACATCAGTAGCCACTTGCTCTGGCAACGCCGTTGAATCAACAATCATTGCATTGATCCCACCGGTTTCAGCTATCAGTGTCGCTATGCTAGTTTCTCTATTAGCTAGCGATCTATTAATATGACGAGCTGTTAACTCTGACCCTGTAAATGCCACACCAGCAATACGACTATCTTGGCTTAAAGCCCCTCCCAACTCCATACCTGAACCGGGTATAAATTGTAATACGGCTTTGGGAATGCCTGCCTCTAGAAATAATTCAATAGCACGGTAAGCAATCAACGATGTTGTCTCTGCAGGCTTTGCGATCACAGTGTTTCCCGTAACTAATGCTGCGGCAATCTGCCCAACAAATATAGCAAGAGGAAAGTTCCACGGACTAATACACACAAAGACGCCTTTACCTTCTAGATAAAGAGAATTAGATTCTCCCGTTGGACCAGGTAAGCTGACGGGCTCGCCAAATATGTCTATCGCTTGTTGAGCATAATAACGGCAGAAATCAATCGCTTCGCGTATTTCATCAATTGAATCTTGATAGGTTTTTCCTGCTTCTTTGATACAGAGTGATATTAATTCGCTTCTATATTTATCTATCAAATCAGCAGTGACCAGTAATAACTGAGCTCTTTCGCTAGGTTTAACACGTTTCCATTGATCAAATTCTGCAACAGCATTGTCAACCGCTTTCTTTACAAGATCGATATCCGCATCATATGTCCAACCCACGATACTATCGTGATTATATGGACTACATATTTTTCGTATATTTTTTGTTTCTATTTTCTGTCCGTTAATGATCGGCTTACATAACCATTGGTGGCTAGAAAACGAGTGTATAGATTCCATAAAATTAAGCCTATGTGAAGCAATAGATAAATTAATACCTGAGGAGTTATCTCTGTCATTAAATAATTGTTTAGGCAATATAATTTTAAAGCACTGATTATCCTTTATAGGTTCCGGATGCTTTGTTAATTTTGTAGTATCGACACTCTTATCGGATAATTTATGTACAAAAGAGGAGTTAGCACCATTCTCCAATAAGCGCCTAACTAAATAAGGTAATAAGTCTTCATGACTACCGATAGGTGCATAAATTCTGATAGGGATAGATCGATCGCTTTGTAGAATGGCATCATACAAATCATCCCCCATTCCATGTAAACGTTGAAATTCAAACTTATGTTGATCACCGGCTATTTGCAATAGACTAGAGACAGTATAAGCATTGTGTGTCGCAAATTGTGGATATAAAAAATCTTCGACTTCTTTTGAAAGCAGGAAGCGCGCACAGACTAAATAAGAAATATCAGTATGCTCTTTCTCTGTAAATACTGGATAATTATCGAGACCCAGAACTTGCGCATGCTGTATTTCACTATCCCAATAAGCACCCTTCACCAATCTAACCGGTATAGTCGTTGAATGCTTCTGGGATAATTTTCTAAGCCAAAAAAGAGCAGGAAGCGCTCGCTTAGAATACGCTTGAACAACCAAGCCAAACTTTCCCCATTGAGCAATGTCGTTATGTGACAATACTTTTTCGAAGATATCCAAACTCAATTCTAGACGATCCGCTTCTTCAGCATCAATCGTAATAGCGATATTATTTTTCTTACCTTCAAGCACGATACTGGTTACCGTTTCTGATAATTCCTGTATCACTTTGTCTCTTTGGCTTTCTTCGAATCTTGGATGTAAAGCAGATAATTTTATGGATAGGCTGGGCTTATGATCAGTGCTAGCTACAAAATCTGCCATATTCTGTATGGCATTAACGTAGCTACCCAAATATTTTTCTGCATCATGTTGAGTAATTGCTGATTCACCCAGCATATCGTAAGAGTAAGAATAACCTTTCTTTAAGTATGATAGTGAGTTTTTTTTCGCCTCATAGATCGTTCTACCAAGCACAAAATACTCACCCATGACTTTCATCGCTTTTTTAATAGCTGCACGTATTATGGGTTGTGAGGACTTTTTAAAAAAACTGGTAACATTTTCGTCTTTTATTTTAACAATTTTCCCGGATAGGATAAGACCCCAGGTAGCCGTGTTGACAAAAACACTATTATCTCGATTTAGGTGTTTCACCCAAGAGCTTTCTGATAATTTTTCTTCAATAAGAGCATCAATGGTTTTATTATCGGGTATTCTGAGTAAAGTCTCTGCTAAACACATCAAAATAATGCCATCAGCATCACTGAGACTATATTCTTGCAGCAGCTCTTCGATAGATATAAAGGCGCTATTATGTTGGCCTTTAATAAACGTAATTAAATCTTCAGCAATTCCGAGTATTTCTTGTTTATCATTACCTGTTATTAATGCTAAAGAATGAATATTATGAATATATTCTCTTTCCTCAACACAGTAGTATTGGGAAATACTATTTTTTAGTTCATCGACGGAAAGTGACTGCCAAGTGTTAAACAATATTTGAATAGATGCTGCTGTGTTCATTACCTTTACTTTTCTTTAAAACTGACAAGCAAGAAACTCCCTTACTCTGTCAGACCTTGGATTATCGAATATCTGCTCAGGCGTACCATCCTCTTCT